>NZ_JAYJLD010000002.1 GCF_035282765.1 Ferviditalea candida
CCGCGTTTTGTTTGAACTAGGCCGTAAACAGAAGAACTATGACCGCAGCAAGGTGCTCGGCCTCCATCGGGAGGCTCAATTGCAAGCGGCAGCTTAATTCATTCACAGCTTAGTAACTCACTTTCGTTTCACCGCTTATACACATGTTGATCTTTGACAAACGAAGCACGGATAGGCTGGGAGAAATCATCACCATAAGGGCATCGACCCCGCTAAGGAGCTAACCTGGCCTCCACCCCTTGAGAGGTAGAACGAAGGAATGTAAGGGCATCGACCCAGGGAGATATGGGAGGGTAAACCGCAAGGGTACATGTGGAGATCCATATGCGACCATACGGCTTTTAAAACGAGGTGACCAACACCTCTATTCCCGCCAACAGGTCGATCCCATATATTCACTCTTCGTCAAATATTATCCTCAAGCGCTTCGTGCGTCAAAGATGAAAACATGCGTAAAAGCGAGAAAAACGAAGAAAACATTAATTTATTGAGGGAGGTATCCTCATATGCCGAGAACGGATGAGCAGAACAGGCAAATCCGCGACGAGCGGCGCGAGCAGATCATGCAAGCGGCTCTGAAGGTGTTTGCCCGGCGGGGAATGGCCGCCGCCAAAATCGGAGATATTGCCGCCGAGGCCGGACTTAGCAACGGATTGGTCTATCATTATTTCAAATCGAAGGAAGAGATGTTCTCCGAATGGGTGGGAAGAGCGGTCGAAGGCTCGCGCCGGGTCGCGCTGTACGCGGGAGAGCAGCCAGGAAAGGCGATTGATCAATTGAAGTGGATGACGGAAACGATCTTGCAGAGCATCCGGGGCGAAGGCGCGTATCTGTTTCTGATTATGATCCAAGCGATGACCTCCGATGCCGTTCCGGAAGATGTTAAGCGGCTGCTGGACAGTGAAAGCAAGGCTTCTTACGCTCTGCTTGCCACTGTGCCCATAATTCGTCGAGGACAGGAGGAGGGGACAATCATCCGGGAGAACGCGGAACAGTTGGCGGTTGCTTACTTCTCCTTCATACAAGGCCTGGCGATCAGCCGGGTTCAGCAACCGGATTGCCCTTTGCCCAAGCCTGAGACGATATTGCGTATTTTTCATAAAATCTTGTAGCGAAAAAATAAAATTTGATTATCCAACTAGCTCAGGATAGGCAATCATAGTAGACGAGATACAGCATTGTACGAGCCGGTTGAACAATTCGCTTTTAACTTCGCGGGTCAAGTGGGGGGCATCTTCTTCCGTCGCTCTTGAGACCAGGGAATGGAATTCGAAATTGTAACAGCCTGAACGCCTAACGGCATCCTTTCAACAAAAGAAAAACTCATCACGAAGATTATTCGCAATGAGTCGATGTTGATGCAATAAAACCGGAAAAGACCCCGGGTGTCCGCTCAGTAAGTAACCTTCACGCCGTCGAGTTCCACGATGCTGCGGAATTCATTCAACAAACGGGTCGTAATCGGACCGGCCTTGCCTTCACCGATGATGCGCGCATCCACTTCGCGAACGGCGATGACTTCGGCGGCCGTACCCGTCAGGAATACTTCTTCAGCCACATATACATCATGCAGGGTAAACGGTTCCTCTTTTACCTTGTAGCCGATCTTTTCGCATATTTCCATGATCGCGGCGCGGGTAATCCCTTCCAGTGCGCCAATGTAACAAGGAGGTGTCGTCAGCACTCCGTTTTTCACGATGAAGATGTTGTCTCCGGAGCCTTCGGCGACATAACCCTGCGCGTTCAGCATCAGCGCCTCGCCGACTCCGGCAAGATTCGCCTGAATTTTAACCATAATATTGTTCAAGTAATTCAGCGATTTGATTTTCGGATTCAAGGCGTCCGGAATATTGCGCCGGGTCGAGACGGAAACGATCTTCAATCCGTTCACATAAGCCTCTGCCGGGTAAATCGCCAGCTGTTCGACGATCACAATCACGCTCGCCTTCGGAGAACGTCTCGGATCCAGACCCAAATCTCCGGGACCCCTGGATACGACGAGCCGGATATAACCGTCCCGCAGCCCGTTCCTGCGTACGGACTCCACCAGCACATCCTGCATTTCCGGCAAGGTCAAGGGAATATCGAGCATGATCGACTTGGCCGAATCGTACAACCGCTGCAAATGCTCGTTGCATTTGAAGATGTTCCCATTGTATATCCGAATCCCCTCAAAAATTCCATCCCCGTAAAGAAATCCGTGGTCATAGACGGAAACTTTGGCCTCATCTTTACTCACAAATTCACCATTTAGATAAATCCACTGAGCCATCTTGAAACTACACCTCCGAATTAGCTGTTTCATAGGAATAACTGGGGTAGGAACCCAATATACGAACCTGGCAGCCGATCGCCTCAATTTCGCAGATGGCCGCAGGCAACAGTACCGAATCCATGGAAGCTTCGATATCGATGTAAAAGAAATAGCTTCCCAGTCTTTTCTTCGTCGGTCTCGACTCGATCTTCGACAAGTTGATTCTTCTCCACGCGAAAGCCGAAAGCACCTGATGGAGCGCCCCCGGATAATCCTCGGGCAGCGTGACGATAATCGTGGTCTTGGCTGAGTCCGAAGGCTTCAGCTTCGGCGGTTGTGTTCCGACCAGGATAAAACGGGTGAAATTATTGTTGTGATCGGCAATGTTGTCCGCCAAAATGTCCAATCCGTAGGTTTGCGCCGCCAGCGAGGTGCCGATGCCGGCCAGCGTTGGATCATTTTGCTCCTTGACCAGTCTGACCCCTTCTGCGGTGCTGGTCACGTGGACGAATCCGACATTGGGCAGATGCTTCTTCAAAAAGGTGTGGCATTGTGCAATAGCCACCGGAATCGACACGATCTTCTGGATATGGCCGAGGACGTTGTCCCCAGCCGAGCCGTCAAGCGAATATCCGATCAGATTCTGGATCGAAGGGTATGTCCATTCCGCAAGAATCGGCAGGTCTACCTCGTGGACCAGCAAATCAACATGCGGATTAACCGAGCCGTCAATCGTATTTTCGATCGGGATGACGCTGTATTCCGTCTCTCCCGCAACCGTAGCCTGAAATACATCGGACATGAATTTATAAGGTATCAGTTCATAAGAATCCTCAGGGAACAAGTAGGCGGCCGATTCATGGGAAACCGTCCCCTCCGGTCCCAAATATGCAATCCGTTTCATGCCCGGATTTCTCCTTCTATGTTTTCGAATAATGTACTATTTTCGCTTCCTTGTGTCAATACTTGCGCACCGTCCGGGCACGGCTTCAGCCATAGCGTACGGGAAGCGATGCCGTTGCGGTTCAAGGTCTCCGACATAAAACGAGCCAGAGCCTCCTTATGGCCGCTGCCGGCTTCAACAAGCGCCAGCAAAGTCGGTCCCGCTCCGCTCAATGCGACACCCAAGGCGCCGTAATCCGCTGCCTCCCGCAAAATGGCATCCATTCCCGGGATCAGCGATGACCGATAAGGCTGATGCAGCTTGTCTTGCATCGCATGGCGGATCATACGCAGGTTGCCTGTGCTCAGCGCCACCACCAAAAGCGAAGAATGGCTCACGTTAAATACCGCATCGCTCATGGAAACCTGTTTCGGCAAAACCCCGCGCGCCTTTTCGGTTTCCAAATGGAATTCCGGAATCACCGCAAGCACTTCCAGCCTCGGGTCAGGTTCTATCCGGATGTATTCTGCCCGGTTCCCATCCCAATAAGCCACCACGATCCCTCCGAACAAGGAGGCACCGACATTGTCGGGATGCTTCTCAAGCCGGGACGACAGCTGGAACAGCTCATCCTTGGACAATTTGTTCCCAATCAGCGCGTTGGCCGCAACCATTCCGCCGATGATCGCCGTTGCGCTGCTGCCCAAGCCTCTTGCCAAAGGAATATCGCTGTACATCGTGATTTCCAGCTCGGGAGGAGCTTCACCCGCTGCGGTAAACACTTCCCTTGCCACCTGATAAACCAGATTCGACTTGGTATCCGTAACGCCCTTCAGCTGGTCTCCATGCAGATGAATCCGGGTTTGCTCGGACATGCTCATTTCAATCCAGGCAAACAAATTCAAAGCCATGCCGAGCGTATCGAAGCCCGGCCCCAGATTCGCCGTGCTCGCCGGCACCTTCACAAGGACCTTGCGTTCTCCCATCAATGCTCACCTTCCAGGCGACGGATCGCTTCCATCACCGCATCCTCGGAATCCTTCACAACGACCGGATCCGCCTTCACCGACTGGATGGCGATATTCGGGTCTTTCAGCCCGTGTCCGGTCAGCACGCACACAACGGTTTCGCCCCCGGCAAATACCCCTTCATTCTTCAGCTTCATGACTCCGGCCACGGAAGCGGCCGAAGCCGGCTCGGCAAATACGCCTTCGACACCGGCAATGGTACGGTACGCGTGCAAAATTTCCTCATCTGTGACGAAATTGATCCGACCTCCGGATTCCTGATAGGCGGCGACTGCGGTTTGCCAGCTTGCCGGATTGCCGATGCGGATAGCCGTAGCCACGGTTTCCGGATTCAGAATCGGTTCTCCCTTGACGATTGCCATGGCGCCTTCCGCTTCAAATCCGATCATTTTGGGCAGCGCGTTCGATCGGCCTTTGGCGTAATATTCCTTAAAGCCTTTCCAGTATGCCGAAATGTTGCCGGCGTTTCCGACCGGAATCGCCAGATAATCCGGTGCTTTGCCGAGTTGATCGACAACCTCGAAGGCAGCGGTTTTCTGACCTTCAATGCGGAACGGATTGACCGAATTGACCAGCGTAATCGGGTGCTTGGCGGTGATTTCGCGGACGATTTCCAGCGCTCTGTCGAAATTGCCCTCGATCGCGATGACTTTGGCGCCGTAGATAATCGCCTGCGCCAATTTGCCCAGCGCAATATTTTTGTCCGGAATCAGCACGATGCAGTTCAAATTGGCTCTGGCGGAATAGGCGGCCGCTGCGGCTGACGTATTGCCGGTGGAAGCGCACATGACGGTCGAGCTGCCCTCCTCCATCGCTTTAGCCACCGCCATGACCATCCCTCTGTCCTTGAACGAGCCGGTCGGATTCATCCCTTCAAATTTCAGGTGGATGTCCAAATCGAGCAGTTCCGACAGCCGGTCCGCGCGGATCAGCGGAGTGTTCCCTTCATGCAGCGTAAGCATCGGGGTATTGTCGTTGATGGGCAAAAACTCTTTGTACGTTTGCAGCAATCCTGGATATCTCATGTCAATACTCCTTTTAAAATGAAGTTTTTGAAACAACAAACGCAGCGTATCTCCCGTCAGCCTTCCACGCGGTATACGCTTTTGACTTTATCTACAACGCCGATTTGCTCGAAGTGCCGCAGCACCTGATTCATGCTGGATTTGCTGGCGCTGTGGGTGATGATTACCAGCTCCGCTTTTGGATTGTGCGGATTCGGCTGTTGGATCACGGACTCCAGGCTGACTTCATACTTGGCGAATACTTGGGTAATTTGCGCTAGCACGCCCGCATGATCCTCGACATGAAGCAGAATAAAATATTTTGAAGCAATCTGTTCCTCGCTTTTAAGCCTGATTTCTTTGCTGGCCATAGTGGACCTGCGTCCGTTTACTCCAAGCTTCAGATTTTTGACGACGGCGACGATATCGGCGACAACCGAAGTCGCGGTTGGCATTTCTCCCGCTCCGGGGCCGTAGAACATCGTTTCGCCCACGGCCTCCCCGTAGACATAGATCGCATTGAACACACCGTTGACGGAAGCGAGCGGGTGCGTTTTTCGAACCATCGTCGGTTCCACGCTCAAGCTGATATAGCCGTCCTGGCTTTCCGCGATTCCCAGCAATTTCATTTCATAGCCCAATGCGTTGGAGTAGCCGATATCCTCTTTGGTCACTTCAGTGATGCCTTTCACCTGCACATCTTTGAAGGATACGTTGACATGAAACCCGAGACGGGCGAGAATCGTCATTTTATAAGCGGCGTCAAACCCCCCGACATCGGAGGTTGGATCGGCTTCCGCATATCCAAGCTGCTGGGCCTCTTTCAGCACTTCGTCATAGGAAGCGCCCTCGCGGCTCATTTTGGACAAAATGTAATTCGTCGTGCCGTTCACAATGCCCATGATTTTAGTAATGCGGTCCGAGGAAAATCCTTCAACCAATGTGCGGAGAATCGGCACGCCGCCGGCAACGCTGGCTTCATACAGCACGTCGCAGCTTTTTTCCGCAGCCTTGGCCAAAATTTCCGGACCATGGATCGCCATCAAATCCTTATTCGCGGTAACAATGTGCTTGCCTCTTTCAAGGGCGGCAAGAATGTACGTTTTGGCCGGCTCGATGCCTCCCATGACTTCGACCACCACGTCGATTTCCGGATGTTCGATGATCTCCCAAGGATTCTCCGTCAATTTCTCTTCGGCAATCGTGACGCTTCTCGATTTTCCGAGATTTTGCACCAATATTTTTTCAATGAGAATGGGACATCCCACCTGCCGCTGCAAATCCTCCTGATGTCCTTCAACGATCCGGACGACGCCCGTTCCGACTGTGCCCAATCCCATTAAACCCACCTTAATCGGTTTCATGTCCTTCTCTCTCCTCCTCTATTATGCGCTTTTATCTTTATGTGTCAGGCTAGCCTTGTCCAATCACTGCCGCGCGCCTGACCCCGTCCTGTTTTTTGAGCGCCTCCATCAGCTTGGGCAAACGGTCTCCCATCATCGAGGTATCCACAGTAATCACCACATTGGCCATTCCCTGAAGCGGAATCGTCTGATGAATGGTCAGCACGTTGCCTTCATGCGCCGCGATCATCGAAAGCACTCCCGATAAAATGCCGGAACGGTGCAGGAGATCCATCGAAATCGTGACAATTCGTTCACGCTCCAATTGATTAAGCGGGAAAATGCCGTCTTTGTACTTATAAAAGGCGCTTCGGCTCAACCCTACCTTCTCAACCGCTTCATTAACCGTCTTCACTTCTCCCTGCCGCAGAAGCTCCTTGGTCTGCACCGTCTTCAGCAGAGCCTCGGGCAAAATGCTTTCGCGCACCATATAAAAGCGCTCATCCTGCAAGTCCTTGGGAACGTTGTACCGATCGATCACGATCACCTCAGTCCCTCCGTAATAGACTGTTGTTTCCTTACAGTGGACATTATAATGGATTCCGGCTGCCGTGGCAATAGGCAATTTCCGCTGGAGTCAACCGCCGCAAACACAAAACAGCCTGCTCCCGACGAGAATTCAAGAGCAGGCCCGCGAGCCCTTATTCATGTTCCACAAATTCGAATTCAAAATCGCCGATGCGGACAAGATTTCCGTCCTTGGCCCCCTTCTGCCTCAACGCCTCATCCACGCCCATTTTGCGCATGATCCTGGCGAATCTGAGCGCGCTTTGCTGGGAAGAAAAGTTCGTCCGTTTGATAAATTTTTCAATTCCCGGACTTTCCACGTAATAAATGTCATTTTCCCGGCGAACGGTAAATTCCTCATCCGTTTCATGTTCCAGCCGGTACACTTTGCGCTCGGCAATTTGCTCGACTTCTTCCACATCCGGGGTGTCCGGAATCGCATCGAGCAAATCCGCAATCCGGTAGAGCAACGGCTGAATTCCCTGATTCGAGCCAGCGGAGATTGGAATAATTTCCGTATCGCCGCCGTTAGCCGCCAGCTTCTCCTTGAACTGCGCCAAGTTTTCTTCCGCTTCGGGCAAATCCATCTTGTTGGCGGCGACGATCTGCGGCCGCTCGCTCAATTTTTCGCTGTATAAAAAGAGCTCGCGATTGATTTTTTCGAAGTCCTCGAAGGGATCGCGACCTTCCGTTGCGGCCATGTCAATGACGTGCACGATCATTTTCGTTCGTTCGATATGCCGCAGAAATTCGTGTCCCAAGCCTGTTCCCTCATGAGCGCCTTCGATCAAGCCCGGCAGGTCGGCCATGACGAAGCTGCGCCCGTCCCCGACATCAACCACCCCCAAATTGGGCGACAGCGTGGTAAAATGGTAGGCTCCGATCTTCGGACGCGCGGACGAAACGACCGACAAGAGCGTCGATTTTCCCACGCTGGGGAAACCGACCAGTCCAACATCGGCCATGACCTTCAATTCCAGGACAACCCAGCGTTCCTGGCCTTCCTCGCCATTCTCGGCAATTTCCGGAGCGGTATTGCTCGGCGATACGAACCGCATGTTGCCGCGCCCGCCTTCCCCTCCCCGGGCCACCACGACTTGCTGATCATGCCGGGTAAGATCGGCGATGATTTCTTTCGTATCGTCGTCAATCACGACCGTACCCGGAGGTACCCTGACGATCATATGCTCCGCATTCGCCCCATGCTGGGCTTTGTTTCTGCCCTTTTCGCCGGGCTTCGCTTTAAAATGCTTCTGATACCGAAAATCCATCAGCGTGCGCAGGCCTTCATCCACCCGAAGAATGACGCTGCCTCCGCGGCCGCCGTCTCCGCCTGCCGGGCCGCCTTCCGGAACGTATTTTTCCCGTCTGAAGGAGACGGCCCCGTCTCCGCCATCGCCGCCCTTGACAAAAATTTTGGCCTTGTCTACAAACATGCTTCCACCCCGCTATGCGAACAAAGGGATCCGAAATAAAAGATCCGCTTCTTCTTCCCTCAACTCATTCTCCGATTCGATTTGCGCCATTCGGCTGTTTTCCAGTATTGTGCTCCGCAAGTAAGCGGACAATTCACTTTTCCGGTACTTTCCGTTATATTCAAAATCAAATCTAATGCAATCCTCCATCCGCTCGATCGTCAAATTCAACGTGTTCGGTTCTCCGCCCGGCACGGAATGAATTTGGAATCCCCGGACCGTGTCGATGACCAATCGATGAATCAGTTCCGGCTGAATGGAAAGACTCGAAAGGTTCACTTCGTTGCCCATCACCAGCCGCAGCTCCAAATCCCGGCTTGCCGCGTTGAACTCCACGAGTTCGGCGGTCAGGGAAGGGATGCCCAGACGATTGATGGCGCTTTCCGAATTGATTTTTTCCCGGATGTTGTCAATGCATGAAACCAGCTGTTCATATTTTTTCAACTGCACATACCCGAAAAGAACCTGCAAGTCGTTCATCCAGTCGTGCCGGTAATAGGTAAGCGCGCGGATGAGCGCTTGATGCCCTTCATCCTGCGCATCCTTTAGCTTCCGGCGTTGAATGCGCCGATCTATCCATATCCAAATTGCGAACAGTGCGAGCATCCACAGCGCAAATCCAAACAGGACGAGCCTTTGATCCGATATGTAAATCAACAAAAACAAAGAAACAAGTATTATCACCCCAGATAATACTTGTATCCACTTCCATTTGCCCATTACTCCATCTTCCCCATTTCTTCAACGTTCCGTATCGGAATTGTTTCCAGTATATCACAGATGGAATGGCCGGGAACAGCTTGTTGCGCATAAAAAAAACACAAAAACCCCGACGATCGGAATCGCCGGGGTGGAATTCCGGGCATTAGGCTTCGGCTGCCACGGCAACTTCCGTAGTATTGACCGGGTAGACGCTCACTTTTTTGCGGTCGCGACCCCAGCGTTCAAACCTTACAACACCTTCGACTTTGGCGAACAGGGTATCATCGGAACCGATCCCTACGTTCAAACCGGGATGAATCTTGGTGCCCCGCTGACGAACCAAAATATTGCCGGCTTTCACCACTTGTCCGTCGGCACGCTTCACGCCAAGACGCTTGGCAATGCTGTCGCGTCCGTTTTTCGTGGATCCAACCCCTTTTTTCGAAGCGAATAACTGAAGATCCAGTTTCAACATGACTGGTCTACCTCCTTTTCAATTCGATTTGATTTCAATATATTTGCCGTACGATTCTTTAATCGACTCCAACATGACGATCATCGATTCAAGCAAAAGCTGCATTTTCTCCCGTTTCTCCGCATCAAGGTGATCAGGCACGGTCACCTTCAACAGACCTTTGTCCATCGTATTCTCCAATGAAATGCCAAGCACAGCCTCCACAGCATTGACGGTTCCCACAGTAACCGCCGAAACGCCGGCACAGACGATATCTTTGCCCGGCTCAGCGAAATCTGCATGCCCGCTGACGGAAAACGAACGAATCGTACGGTCATGACTTTGCCTGTCGATTTTAACGCGGATCATGCTTGCATCCAATCCTCTTACGCCTGAATTTTGTCGATGACGACTTTGGTATAAGGCTGACGATGGCCTTGTTTACGACGGTAGTTCTTTTTGGCCTTGTATTTAAAAACGATCAATTTTTGGCCGCGCCCGTGCTTTTCCACCTTTGCGGAAACGGTTGCTCCGGCTACCAACGGCGTTCCGGCTACAAAGCCGTCCGGTTTGGAAACGGCAAGCACACGGTCAAACGTAACGCTTTGTCCCTCTTCTTCGGAAAGCTTCTCGATGTAGAGAACGTCGCCTTCCCGAACCTTGTATTGTTTTCCGCCAGTTTCAATAATTGCGTACATGGTTGTTGCACCTCCCTCAATATAAGACTCGCCGAATGTAGGGTGATCCCGGAACCGAACGCCGGCAGCGGCATGCTTGTAAACCCATATCGAGCGGTTAAACGCAACACACTAGAACATTCTATCACAGTCGCGCCTACAAAGCAATTGGTATTTACTTATTCTCTTAATTGGGATTCCTTAAAAACTTTTCCCAAGCCTCCGCAAGCAGAGCAGGTTTCAAAAAAGAAGCTTTCCATCTGACTGCGCACTTTTTTTCGGGTAATCTCCAACAACCCCAGCTTCGTCCATCCGACAACCAGCGTTTTGGTCCGGTCCAAGCGGATGAAAGACTCCATTCTTTCCACGATCATGTCCCGATGGCGTTCCGAATTCATATCGATGAAATCGACAATAATAATACCGCCGATATCCCTCAGCCGAAGCAGCCTGGAAATTTGTTCGGCCGCTTCCAAATTCGTCTGCAGCACTGTCTGCTCCAAATCCACCGAACCCGTAAACTTCCCGGTGTTCACATCGATCACGGTCAGCGCTTCAGTTTGATCCACATAGATAAATCCGCCGCTTTTCAACCAGATTTTCGGCTTCAGGGATTTCTCCAGCTCTTCATATACGCCGTACTTTTGAAAAATGGGAGCCTGCTCCGAATAAATACGGACTTTAGCCGCCGATTCGGACGAAATTTTCTCCAGCAGCTCGATGATCTCGCGGCCTTTCTCCGCATCGTCGACAATCAGTTCATCCACTTGATCGGTAAAAATATCCCTTACCAGCCGTTGAATCATGTCGGGTTCCTTATAAAGGCAGCATGGAGAGGCAGCCCCGTCAAAACCTTCCACAATACTTTGCCATAAACGGCGCAGTTCATGCAAATCGGCACTCAGCGATTCTCGGGATTCGCCTGCCGCCACTGTCCGCAGTATGATGCCTTCACCGGATTTCCGCAGCTGTTCGCCGATAGTCTTCAGACGGTTGCGTTCTTCCTCATCCATAATTTTGCGGGAAACGCCGACATAATCGGCCTCCGGCATGTAAACGGCCCACCTGCCCGCCAGTGAAAAATGTGTGGTGACCTTGGCGCCTTTGGAAGCGACCGGTTCTTTCGTCACCTGAACCATCAGCTCCTGGCCCTCCTTGACCAGCTTGGCAATTCCCGGCTTGACCTTCGGCTGTTTTTCCAGGTGAGCGGGAAGCAGATCATCCACATACAAAAAGGCGTTTCTGCCGCTGCCGATATCCACGAAAGCCGCCTGCATGCCGGGCAATACATTGACCACTTTACCTTTGTAAATATTTCCGACCAACTGCTTGTCCTCGGGCCGTTCAATATAAAACTCCACAAGCTGGCGGTCCTCCAACAAAGCGATCTTCGTCAAACCCTGCCCGCCATGAACCACGATTTGTTTCACCGTTACACACTCCTGCCCTGGGAGTCTTGTCCGACTATTTGGACAATATTTATTTCCAAAACACTCATTGATGCGGAAGCGGAGTATAGAAAGATGCCGTATAAGCGACTTAACTCAAACGGAGCTTGGAGGCACTTTCCGTGCGCAGCTGAAAGCAACAATGAATAGAAATGGAATAAATATTCGCGCCTTTTGTCTCTGTCGGACCAGACTTCCGGCCTTTTCTTCATTTTACATGAAAAGCTCGGACACTGCACTTCCCGGTTTGTGATCCGACAAAAAACCGGAAATGACCCGGTGCTCCGGAAGAATTCCCTGGATCGCCCCTTTATCGTTCAGTACATATATGATATGCACTTTATTTCTGTGAAATCTTCGCAAAATATGGGATACCGTGTTGCCGCCGTTCACGACAATCGGCCGCGCCTCCGCTCCCTTGCCGATCGTTCTCGACAGCCAAAATTCGCGCTTGACCAGAAAACGCAGGAACAAGTACGGAAGATTCCGATAATCAAACCAATTGGAATACAGCAAAAAACAGCCGATGACCAGCAGGTTCAACCGGATTCCCGCCGAGTGCCATCCGGCAAGAGCATAGGCAATCACGACCGCACTTGAGATAAGACTCGTCCATATGCTGAACATCAATGCCGAATAATAATTCAGCCAGAGACTCATCAGAGACTGCATGATTTTCCCGCCGTCCAAGGGAAGGATCGGACTCAGATTGAACAAGCCGATGATCAGGTTGGATTCGAGAAAATAATTCCCCCATTGCTGATCCCAAACGGCCGTTTGCTGCAGCAGCAAAGACAGCCCGATCATCAGCGCATTCTGCATCGGACCGGCCAGATAGACGACGATTTCCTGCCATGCCGAGCCCTGTCCCTGATCATCCATGACGGCAACCCCGCCAAACGGCAGGAGCTGAATCTCCCGCACCTTCCATCCGAAGCTTCTGGCCGCCGCCACGTGGCCCCATTCGTGAATCACCACGATGCCGAACAGCGTAACCAGCTCCACGAAATAGCCCGTCAGCAGGGAGACGGCCATCACCATGAGAAAAAGAGGGTGCAAGCGGTACGTTGTGCCCAGCAGTTTAATCAAACGACATCACATCCGTCGGATTGAGGTATTGACTGTTTTTTCTTACGGCAAAATACAAATTGGCTTTCCCCGGATCCTGCTGGTCTCCCGTATTACCGATCAGGCTGCCCCCTTTCACCCAATCATTTTTGCCCAGCGGGCTGGATCCCAGCAATCCGTATACCGATTCGTAACCGCCTGCATGTTGAATCACGACAAGAATGCCGTTCTCGGCAGTACGCGTGACCTGAACCACTCTTCCCGTCAACAAGGCTTTTACGGGAGACGCAGGGTCAGCATGGAGAAAAATGCCTTGTCCCGTTGCGGCAAAGGATGTAATGACGCGTCCCTGAGCAGGCCGGACCCACGGTTCATCCGCTTGCCCCGATACTGCCTGCTTGTCTTTATTTTTATCTTTGCCGAACGCGGGAAGAATGACGGGGGTATCTCCGAAGACTTGACGGTACCATGCAGCCGCTTTCGCAAACTGGTAATCCTCGGTCATCGCTTTCCGAACCCATTCCTGCCCTTTCAGCGCCCACGGCGAATGAAGCTGAAACATCCCCCAGACCAAACCGAAGACCAGGATGCTGAACAGAATTTTTCCCTTGAATTGTTTTTTCGTCGGCCGGGTTGTCCATTCCCGCCATCTGTCATCGCCGCCCTGATGTTCGAAATCATAAGGATCATTATCCCATCCGAAGCTGCTGCGTTTCATTTTCCATACGTACTCCGGGTCCTCCAGCCGCTTGTCGTACGGAGGGCGATACGCTTCTGCCTGGTTGCGCTCAAACGCTTCCCGTGGCGGCTCGGAGCGATGGTATTGCTTTTCCCGCTTGTCTGTAAGTTCCTTAATGCGCTCCTGCCTTCTCTGACGGATCTCCCTTTTCGTTTTCATCAGTCCATCCCCTTTATTTTATCCGGTGTTTTCAGCCGGTCCGGTTTCAATACCATATGTATGACTTGTCTCACCGAATTATGAAAACTAAACCCATGCTTAAAGGCACCACGTAAACTCTCCGGGTTTATATACGTGATAGAATATTTAGCAGATAAAAGAACAAATAAAAAACCCCCATTTTATTGGGGATGATATCATTACAAAAGTAAGGATGAAAAAAAAGATACCGGTAGAAACGGTCCATTGTCGCAACAGCTTATTCGAATAAGGACAGCTCATCCTGATGCACCCTGATGCTCATCACTATGCCCAAGGACAGCATATTGATCAATACGGAGGTTCCTCCATAGCTGACAAACGGGAGCGTAATGCCAGTCAGCGGCATAATTCCGATCAGCATGCCGATATTCTCGAAAATCTGGAAGACGAACATCGAAACGGCTCCGAGTATAATGATCGACCCGCTCAGATTGCCATTTTGAATAGAAATCAATATCATCCGATAAATCAACAGGAAATACAAGATCAGCAGAAGGGACGAGCCGATGAATCCGAATTCTTCACCGATCACCACAAAAATCGAATCCGAAAAAGGCAGCGGAATAAAGCCGCTGTGAACGGAATTCCCGCGCAAGAACCCTTCTCCGTTCAATTCCCCCGATCCAATGGCGATTTTGGCTTTTTTGACCTGATAAATGGCATCGCTCGATGCCTTATCCGGATAGAGAAACGTATCGATGCGCTCCACCCAGTGGCCGCTTCCCCGTTTTTCCAGAAAGTGTTGGATCTGATCGTGATACGTGACGAACGAATAAAGGAACAATGCCAAAAATCCAGCAAACAAAGCGGTTCCGATCAGCACATAGGAATATTTGATATTGCCGATCCAAAGCATTCCCAGCAAAATCACAATGTAGATAATCGCGTTTCCCAAATCGGGCTGAATCAGCACAAGGGCAAACGGAAGAAAAACAATGCCCGCGATGGGCACCACATCCCTGAAAAATTCCAGCGGTTCCCCTTTCCTTCTGGCAATGAATCCGGCAATGCTGACAATCAGAATCAGCTTTTCCAGTTCAGCCGGCTGAAAATTGAAACCTAACGGGAGCTTAAACCAGCTGCGCGCTCCATTGACTTCTTCGCCAAAAAAATAAACGGCAACCAACAGCACAATGCCGATGACGTAAAGATAACCGGAAAACTTAAGCAGCAGTCTGTAGTCCATTATGGAGGCGCCGATCAGCACGAGAAATCCGAGAGCAAAATTCAGCAGCGCTTTGATATGCAAATCGGAGCCATAGTAAATGGAGTCCATCGTCGCACTGTATATGAGCACCGAGCTGAAAATCATAAACACGGCCAAAATGGCAAATATCGTCCAATCTATTCTTTTTATTTTGTCCAGCATGAACGGATCATCCCATTCCGAAAAACTTCTTCATCCTAGTGAACATTCCGGTTTTGGATTCGAGTTGAATAAGCGGCACGGTGTCCCCCAGAATTCTTCTGGCCATGTTTCGGTAGGCGATGGCCGCCTTGGAGGATGGATTCATCACCGTCGGCTCTCCCGAGTTGGCCGCCTTGATTACGTATTCGTCATCAGGCACGATGCCCAGCAGATCGATAGCCAGAATGGAACAGACTTCATCGATGTCCAGCATATCTCCCTTTTTCATCATGTTCACGCGAATCCGGTTAATAATCAGTTTCGGCCCATTTATTTTTTCCGATTCCAACAGCCCGATAATGCGGTCCGCATCGCGCACCGCCGCATTTTCCGGGGTAGTGACGACAATCGCCCGGTCCGCTCCGGCAACCGCATTCCTGAAGCCCTGTTCAATACCTGCGGGGCAGTCGATCAGAATATAATCATAATCCTGCTTCAGCTGTTGGACAATGGTTTTCATGTCGTCCGGAGAAACCGCATGCTTGTCCTTGGTTTGGGCAGCCGGCAGCAAATAAAGCTCATCGAATCTTTTATCTTTGATCAACGCTTGCTGCAAGCGGCATCTGCCCTCCACCACATCGACAAGATCGTAAATGATTCTGTTTTCCAGTCCCATGACCACATCCAGGTTGCGAAGACCCAGATCGGTATCAATCATGCATACCTTTTTTCCCAACAATGCCAAAGCGGTTCCGATATTAGCGGTGGTCGTCGTCTTGCCCACTCCTCCTTTGCCGGAGGTCACCACGATTGCCTCGCCCATGCGACTCACTCTCCCTTTTCCATCCACGCTGCCGGACGCAGCCGATGAAGATGGATGATTTTATCGATTTCCATTTTGTGCTCCCGCAAATAAGCAAATTCCATGAAGGATTCACCGATTCCCCACTCGTCAGGGGGCCTGCTGATCACATGGGCGATTCGCAGCTGGATCGGCCGCAAATGCGAGGCCGCAATAACGGCGTCTTCATTTCCGTCAATGCCGGCATGAGCCATCCCCCGAAGGGAGCCCATGACATAGATGTCTCCCGTACTTGTAATCGTACCTCCGGGATTCACATCGCCCAAGTATAAAATATTTCCATCCGCATGAAGGGTTTGCCCCGATCGGATGATCCCCTGTTCAATTCGGTATCGGGGTCTTTCCGAATTTTCCGGCTTATACGATGATTCAATGGATTGAATGTCCAAATTGCCTCGGCGGGCGATGATCCCGCGAATGCAGTCCTTGTCGGCTTCCGATACGGATCGGTTTCCCAGCTTGACATGGACGGGGATCGTCGGACCGGTCAAAATTTGCTGATGTGTATTTTCCAGCTTATGCTTCAGTTCTGTCAGCAGATCGGAAAATTCGCAAGCGTCATTGAGCAGAAAGATCAAGCCGTCCTTCACGCCCTTGATCGTCACATGATGTTTGGCCAAGGATATACACTCCATTCTCCAACCTATACAAATTCTTGTTTGATTGTTCAATTTCCTTCCGGCTCGGAAAATTATCCGACACTCATTTCCTCATCCTGCTTCATGCGAAGCGATCCTTCAAGAAATTGGCGGGCCGGCACATAGATAATCAGGCCGAAAAGCAGATTCAACAACAGGCTGGGAAAAATGTTCTTCAGCAAAATCCAGGTTAACGGCAAATCCGTTACATTGAAAAATCGGTAGATTCCATAGAGCATGATGCCATAGGCCAATTCCGCCAACGCCGTAAAACTCAAGGTGAGTAACAGCGATGAGCGCTTTCTAGCAAAGCTTAAGCCGACGAGATAGCCGAGCAACCCCATACTAAAGGAATGCACACCCAGCATATGCCCGTAATAAATGAGATCCTGCAGAAATCCGAACAACAGACCGTACACAAGCGCCGCATGACGATTCCTGTAAATCGCGATATAAATGATGCCGATCAGCACGAAATGCGGAGAAATCTCCGCTTTGCCCGACCATCCGGAGGGAAGCAGCCAAGGGAACAACGAACCTTCAACCAAAAAGAATAACAGTAAAATCAATAGGGTTTGTGGATAACGCATCGTTCACCTCATGGTTGCGGCTTTTCTATTACAAAAATCGCCTGCCCCGGTTTAAACCGGGCCGCCGGTTTGATATAGGCTTTATAAGCGATTCCAAAATCCCCTTCACGCTTGGAAACGACCGTTCCGATCACGACTCCGGCCGGAAACACTCCGCCCAAACCGGAAGTTATGATCGTATCGCCCGCGGCAATCTGGTCGGACTCGGGAATTTTATCCATGATCAAATATCCCGACTCGTTATCATAGCTTTCAATCATCCCGAAGGAATCCTTCCCTTTGACCGTTGCGGCGATCGCTTTGCTCGTGTCGATTTTGAAATCGACGTCCTTGTATAGAATGTCGGAAATCAGCTGTACGGTTGAATAGAAGGGCGCCACCCTGTCAATCCGGCCGATCAAGCCGTCCACAGTCGCCACCGCCATGTTTTCCCTGATGCCGTCCTTGGACCCCAAATTAATCCGGATGGTCGTGTTGTAAACGGGATCGGGGCTCACCGCAACCGCTTCGGCCACATGCCAAACATAGTGATTCTCCTGCTTTTGCTTCTCCGTAAAGCTGAGCGCATCGAGCAGCTCCCGGTTCTGCTTTTCAAGAGCATTCAGCCTGGCGGTGTCCTTGGCGTAATCCATCAACCTTTTCTTCAGCACTTTATTTTCTTCATAGATGTCGCGCAAATTTCCGATGTCCCCAAAGAAGCCCGCTATATAGCCAGCGGGCTTGTAAAACAGGCTTTGAGCGAATGAAACGGTGTCGCTTGCGAACATTTCCAGCCACGTCATCTTTTCTCTTTTCCCCAACGTCAGTCCCATCAGCGCAACAGCAAGTATTACACCGATCAGGAGGACAAACAGCCTTTTGCTCCCCATGAATTTAAACAAAGCATACACCTACTTGCCAAAGTATACGTCCCATGCCGGAATCTTCAGATGGTTCACTCACCGCTTGGACCGGGAGGAAGGCCCGGACTTCGACTTGAACAAATGAATGTTTTCCAATGCTCGTCCGGTGCCGATCGCCACGCAATCAAGCGGATTTTCAGCCACAACCACAGGCATCCCGGTTTCTTTCGACAACAGTTTGTCCAGGTTTTTCAGCAGCGCTCCGCCTCCGGTCAGCACGATTCCCCTGTCCATAATATCTGCGGCCAATTCCGGCGGACATCTCTCCAAAGTCACCTTGACCGCATCCACAATGCTGTAAATCGTATCGGTCAACGCTTCGGTTATTTCTTCGGATGTAATCGCAAGGGTTTTCGGCAGACCGCTGACGAGATCCCTGCCCCGGATTTCCATGGATTCCGGCGCGCCGGAATGAATCGCCGAGCCGATTTCGATTTTCAGCTGCTCGGCGGTCCGTTCGCCGATCATCAAATTATAAGAACGCTTGATATACTGGATGATCGCCTCATCCATTTCATCCCCGGCAATACGCACGGATCGGCTTGTGACAATGCCGCCCAAAGATATGACCGCCACTTCGGCAGTTCCCCCGCCGATATCCACCACCATGCTTCCCGTCGGCTCCCATACCGGCAAATCCGCCCCGATGGCAGCGGCAAAGGGCTCTTCAATCGTGTAGGCCTCCTTGGCGCCCGCCTGGCGGGTCGCATCCTCAACCGCCCGCTGCTCAACCGCAGTAATTCCCGACGGAACACAAACCATCACATTGGGGTGCCGCGGAAAGAATGTCTTCGGCTGCGCTTCCCTGATAAAATATTTGATCATCGTCGCCGTCGTTTCAAAATCGGCAATCACGCCGTCCTTCATCGGACGGATCGCTACAATGTTGCCGGGCGTCCTTCCGATCATTTTTTTGGCCGCGTCCCCGACCGCCTCTATGGTTTTTGTATCCGTGCGCAGAGCAACGACGGAAGGCTCCCTGACGACAATTCCTTTTCCTTTTACATATACAAGGGTATTGGCTGTACCCAAATCTATGCCGAGATCTTTCGTGAAACTACCAAACACATTCATTTCTCCCTTCCTATCCGGCAATCGCTTCTAAATTATATTACATCAATCCTTGCTCCTTCAAACTGACATATCGTCTGTCTCCGATAATCACATGATCCAGCACCTCGATGCCGATCAGCTCGCCGGCCTGTACAAGTCTCCGCGTCAAATGGATGTCTTCGGGGCTTGGGGAAGGATCACCGCTCGGATGATTATGCAGGCAAATAATGGAAGCGCTGCTTTTCTTGATCGCGGCGCGAAACACTTCCCTGGGATGAACGATGGATGCGTTCAAGCTGCCCATTGACAGCGTTTCTTCCGCCAGCACCTGATTTTTGGTGTTCAAAAACAAACAGACGAAATGTTCCTTCTGCAAATACCTCATGCTTTCCATCATGTAATCGGCGGCATCCTTCGGCGAACGGATCTTGACCGTCTGTTCCATCGCAGTTCGCGCCAAACGCCGACCCAGTTCAATCCCTGCTTTGATCTGCAGAGCTTTCGCCGTTCCGATGCCCTTGATGGCCATCAGTTGATCCGTGCTCAAATCGGTCAAATTTCTAAGGCCTCCGGATTCCATCAAAACCCGATGGGCCAACCCCACCGCAGATTCCGAAAACGTGCCGGTCCGCAGCAATATAGCAAGCAGTTCGGCATTGCTCAACGCTTGTGCCCCATGCTGAAGCATTCGTTCTCTGGGTCTTTCCTCTTTCGGGACATCGCGCAATGTAACATTGTGCGATTCCATGAATTCCCCTCTTTCACAGTAAAATGTTTAAAGCGTTTGAAAACCAAAGTCGGCGAGCATATCGCTCAGTAAAGATAAAGGAAGACCAACGACATTAAAATAATCCCCTTCGATCCCTTCCACAATCGTCGCACCGATTCCCTGAATCGCATACGCACCGGCTTTGTCGGCCGGTTCTCCGGTCGCAATGTAACGATCGATTTGTCCGGCGCTCAAGGCTTTCATATGCACCTTGGTCATGCGATGCGAAGTTCGCTGCATTCCCGAAGCGGTGTCAATGCAGGAGACTCCGCTGAATACCTGGTGCGTTCTCCCTTGCAAAGCCTGCAGCATGTCCCGCGCCTCCGCATCATCCTTCGGCTTGCCGAGGACGCGCCCTTCGAAAACCACGATCGTATCGGAGCCGATGATTACCCCGTTCAGCCCCTTCTCTTCCTTCAAGAGAAAAACTGCATGGGCTTTCCGCAGGGCAAGCGTTTCGACAACCTGATCCGGAGCCAGCGGCTCTGCAATCGTCTCATCCACATCGGCCGCCAGAACCTCCACCGGAAATGGGAGCATCCTGATCAAATCGCGACGGCGGGGTGAAGAGGACGCCAGAATCAAGGTTTGCTGTTGGACGTTCACCACTGCTCACACCTCTTTTACATTCTGCGGTACAGCCAAATCGCGGCCAAAACGCCGATCAGGCTCAATAAACTTAGTTTAACCTGAATGTAAAAATCATACTGCAGAAAATCGAGATCGGCTTTGGGATGCCAGGCAACGGTGGTGGTTTTCGTGAGGAAGACAACGGCTTTCACCGGGGACAGCAGATGATTGGCAAGGGAGCCCGCCAACAATCCGATCAACAATAAAATGACAAGCAGCAGCCTGCTTTTTTTCATACCATCCGGTTCCTCCCGCAAATTCAAATCTGACAGCTTTCACTCCATGTTGACCTGGACTGGACTTGTCTCCTTATTATAAGGTTTAACGGACTCCAGCACAATCCAAGAAAACGGGGCATCCATTTGGAAGTATTTTCCTGCATACGCAACCTACCCGGGACATGTAAAATAGTTCTGGGAGGGGCTTATCGAGAAAAAATGGTTTACCGCCATAGGTAGCGTATTGCTGCTGTTGAGCCAGCCTTACCCTGTGCAGGCCGCCACCATCCTCATCGATCCTAAGACATGGAGGTTATGACCGCGGCGCTGCCGGGGTCAACGGAATTTTCGAAAAAGATATCAATTTTGACATTTCACGCAAGCTCAGAGACGAGCTTTCGCCGATACCAAAAAAGCCGACCTGTTTGTTTCCATGCATGCAAACTCACATCAATCACGCTACATAAAGGGAAGCCTGGTGCTGTATTATGACTCGCAATACCCTCAGGAAATCTACCCTGCCAGCGAAACGATGAAACCGAAGATAAAGGAATCATCCCGAGCTCGGCATATGTCATCCGGATGGGGGCGACACCCAGCGTTCTGGTGGAAACGGCATTTCTGTCAAACCATGAAGACGCCCGGCGGCTTGCTTCACCTGAATTCAGACAAAAATCGGCGATTGGCATCGCCGATGGCATCGAGCAATATATCGGCCGGTTGGATCCGCCCGCTTTTCGGGATATTCGCGGCGACTGGGCGCGCGAAGCGATTGCCAGCCCAAAGAAAGAGGAGTTATAGGCGGATACAATGATTTGTTCTTCCCGAATGCCACTTTGACCCGTGCGGAATATCTGGCCATGCTGGACCGCATTTTCCAGTTTAAATCGGCCAATCCCGGTTCGGCAGCCTCCGTCGACGCACAGTCAAAGTCCGAACCATCGCCCGAAAAGAGTTTTGCCGATCTAGACTCCAGGCATTGGGCATATGCCGTCCTGGTTGAAGTTGTTGACCGCAGATTTATTCAGGGCTTTGAGGACGGCACGATTCGTCCCGACCAAGCGGTTACGCGGGCGGAAATACGCCGACGGAACAGCAACCGGCAGCGGAAGAGGCTGTTTCTGTGCTTGATGACGCAACATCCCCGGCCTTTTCCGATGTTTCCGATAATTCATGGGCCGCTCCGGCTATTTTCAGAATGAAACCACTCGGCCTGATCAATGGGGTCGCGATCGATCTGTTCACGCCGAACCCCATGATGACCAGAGCCGGGGGGGGGGCGGCAGTGCTGGCCCGCTATCTTGAAAATCCGCTTCCGCCAAAAACCGATTCCATGTGAATTCTTCAAGGACGCTTCGCGTCCACCGAAAATGCTTAGACAGCGCGACAAAATAACTTCCACTAAAATGTTGGCAAAAATCATTAAACCGTTGATATTTTGCCAACAAAAGTGGGAACTAATTTTGTCGTGCGTCCTTATTGTTGACCGGATAATTCCTTCAACATCCGTTTCTCGGTGACCGCAAATTCCATAATCGAGGTTTGAGCCTGCCAAAGATGGGCTTTGGAGGGATTCTTATTATACTCCTCCATGGAAATTACCGCTGTATTCATCGCATTGCTCAGCTGATCAAAATCCGCCCTGACGGATTCGGATACGCTTGAGCTTAAGGATTTGACCGTATCCGTCCAGGATTGATGTGCACTTTTCAGATTATCCAGATTGACGGTATCGATGGCCGTCGGATTGCTTTCCTCCAAGTGAAGAAGCGACAGGTCTCCTATCATCCCGATCAATTTTTGTGCCTGGCTGAAATAGGACTCTACCGTTTGCGCATCGGTGCCTGCCCAACGAAGCTGATGCGTTCCCGGGATCTCGTACGCCTTGATATAAACCTCCAAATTATTATCCTGCAGCATGCGGCTGAGCGCCAGGGCATCGTTGCGATCTCTGGTCATGCCCGCATAAACGACAAACGGTCCGGAAGACTCCGATACGGCTGCAAGTCCTTTCTTCCGAAGCTCTTCCTGCGCATTTTGAGCTCCCTCAAGGCCGCTGAACACACCGTTTTGCAGCATATAATAGGTTTGCGCCGGAATATCCGCCTGCAGCATTCCCACAGCCGCCGATCCGGCCGCTTCCTTTTGCCCTGCAGTCGGGGAGGACGCGGAGCTTAGTTCTTTTTCAGCGGGTGTTTCTCCCGTCTGCCCCGAGGCTGCTGAATTCAGAGCATCCTTAGAGGTGATGTCTGCGGCACGGTCGCCTGCCGGATGGAACATCGACAGCACGAACAATCCAAACAACAGACCGGTCACCACGGCACCGGAAACGGATGTGATGATTTTCATCCAGGGTACGGACGACCGTTTGACGTATCGTGTTCGGACTTTATCCTCAACGATTTCCGGACCGAAGCGATCCCTGCCCCAATCTTGAACATATCCTGTCTCCGAATTCATTGGCCCCGGTATATCCCAAGCAGGATTGCGAGAGAAACTGGAATTTGTTCGATCCGCCTTCAGCCTCCTCGCGTTCTCCTCCCGGAGCGCATCCGATTCACGGATCAACTTTTCCAGCCTTTGCGTTTCCATGTCAAACGGACTCGACCATGCTCCGTAATCCGTTGCAAACTGGTTCAGCATCTGCGGATCGCTGAACACTTCGCCCGGTTTGGCCGGCGGTTCCTTCCCTTCGTTTTGTAATGGCGCCTCGTTCTGATACAGCGGAATGACGATCCCCTGATTTTTCCCCGTTTCCTTATGTGAATACGAGTCTCCGCCTCGATTTTCAGGATCGAAACGGTAAGTTATCTTGGCTTTGCTCATTTCGGCACTCTCTCCCTTGTCCTATACTCGTGTTTTATCCATATGACGGAAAAAGATGAAATATGAGCATTTCCATAGTGTCATCTTGCAATGCTCTTTAATATTCTATTATAAAAGGAGTTGATAGATTTGAAAGGGATTGATTGCGCAACACCGCTCACACTTGATAATGCTAAAGCGGTCGCCGCTCTGGGATACGAATTTGTCTGCCGATATCTGGTTCCGGCAGCTTATGCATGGAAACGGCTGACCCGGACGGAAGCACAAGCGCTCACCGAAGCCGGATTGCAGATTATCTCCGTCTGGGAAACCTCCGCCAACCGCGCAGCGGGCGGGGCTGCGGCCGGTCAGATTGACGGCCCGCTCGCTTTGAATGAAGCTCAGACCGTCGGACAACCTGCCGGAACCGCAATCTATTTTGCTGTAGACTACGATGCTCGGCCTGCCGATTATGATGCGATCGAAAATTATTTGCGGGCGGCCGCAGCAGCACTTCCGGGATATTCTGTCGGTGTTTACGGCTCCTATGCCGTCGTCGAGGAAATGGCCCTTCGGGAAGCTTGCGGGCATTTTTGGCAAACCTACGCTTGGAGCCGGGGGCAGCGTTCGAGCCATGCAAATTTGTACCAGTACCAAAACGAGGTGACCGTAGCCGGAATTCAAGCCGATCTGGATGAATCTTTCGGCAATGAAGGATTCTGGAACACGGCAGCGGCACCGACAGGGCCGTTTCCGGATGTGCCCCCCGACCGCTGGAGCGCCTCTGCCATTGAGATCGTCAAAAATGCAGGACTCATGGTGGGTTTTCCCGACGGCACCTTCAGACCGACCCAACCGACAACACGAGAAGAACTCGCTGTAGTGCTGGCTAAACTCCTGACGATGATAGAAACATGATTTTCATGCTTGGGCATTGCGACGAAATAACTTCCATCAAATTGGCAAAAATCAATTAAACCGCTTGATCCTTTGCCGCCAAAAGTGGAACTAACTTCATCGCGAGCCCTTGATCAAATTTCAGTGTAACGGGATTGTCGTTGATAGGAAAAGCACAAAAAAAATTCCGGCTTCTTCAACCGGAATTTTTTTTGTTCCATACCACTGTTTTACAAGAACATACCCAGATTCATTACACTCAAGACGGCTTGATCCGGATAAATGGTTCGCGAAGCGATTTTCCATTCTCCATTTTCTTTTCTCAGCACATCTTCGCGTTCTCCAAACAGTTGTTCCGTTTCAATGTCCGAAGCCCTGCTCCTTTTGAACAAAAAATAGCTTCGCACACGATATTCCTCCGGTCTGGAGCCGGGAGCAACCGAAATATTGCTGACGAAATGCCGCTGCCGAGTCGCCGGGTTGTCAACCCAGGCCGATGTCGTGTACAGCCGGTTCACCCGGGTTGTCAGGGATTTTTTCGTTTCCTCAAAATGCTTCATCTCATAAACAAGGTTGGATGCATCTTTATTGTCGGACGTTACGCGTATCGGCATCTGATATACCAGATCTTCGCTCAGCAAATCGAGCCACTCTTTATATTGCCGATGATCCAACAAGTAAGCTTCATGATAAAGAAAATTGCTTATTTCGTAATGCAATTCCGCGTTCATTTTGCTTCCTCCCCCGCGTCAAGAAGATCTTTGCTGATGAGCTCAAACCAATATTCATGCAAACTTCTTGAAATGGCGTCGAGATACGTCGTGGGATAGGCGATGCCGCGTCCGGGAAAGTTCTCGTCGGGCTCGACCCGGCCGAATCCCATCAGATAATTGGATACATTGTTATAATTCAACTCTTTATCCCGGCTCATAATACCCTTGCTGGCCTGAACAATACGGGCCCAGGTCTCGGTATCGTCCATCTCCAGTGTGCCGGAGGAGCCAAAGGAACCGATATACCCTCTATAAGCCGCTTCTTTATAATCTTCCGGAGCGGCCTTGTCAATCATGAACCAGCACCAAATCTCCACTTTGTCGGGTCCCAATGGCCTCCAAACCCGGAAATTCAAATAGTTGTGCAAATGTCCCTCAGTTCCATGAACGGGGCTTACGAAGGACAGATTGGGGAACACGCCTCCCACAAAAACGGTCGTTCTCGATAAAAGATCGTACTGCTCCGGGCTCAAGTTTCTTTCAAACATCGGCCACATGGATTCCGGCGTAGCCTGAAACGGAAATTTGGATCGTCCGTTGGCACCCGTGATCACATTGATGCCGTGCCCGTGTCCCAAAATAACCTGATGTCCATACGATGCATAAAGAGGGTCGCTTGGACTGATGCCCATTTCCACAGTGGAACGGTGGTTTGTTTGCACATGATAAGGGTCCGCTGAAAAATTTTCTTGCAGCGCTTTCCAGTTGGCGTTGGCCACCCAGCGCTGAGGCACTCCCCTGACTTCCATCCCGCCGTCGCTTCTGCCCAGCAAAATATCGAAATAAAACTTCATATCCCCCAGATAATCCTCTAAAGACATTGCATTCTTATCCAGGTTCGCGAAGATCATCCCCCGATACGATTCGAGCCGCGGAATCGGACGAAGACCCCATTCGGATTTATCCATCTCTTCCCCGTACACCTTGTCTCCGGCTACTATGCCGATCAGTTCCCCCTCAAGGTTAAAGCTCCAACCGTGATAAGGGCAGGTAAACGTTTTCTTTTTTCCGAAATCTGCTGTGCACAAATGCACGCCGCGATGAGTGCAGGAATTGAGGAACGCTTTCAATTCTCCGGAATTGGTTCTGACAAGCAGCACCGGATCATTCACGATCCATCTTGTTACATAGCTGCCCGCTTCCTTTAATTCGGATTCGTGAGCCAAAAATTGCCAAGTGTGGCCAAATATTTTTTCAATTTCAACTTGGTGGATTTCGGGGTCCGTGACTACCCATTGCGGCATCAAGCCTTCTGATATTTTTTGCTGCAGAACGCTTAATGTTTTTTTATCCAGCGTATTTCTCATCTTCTCTTCTCCTTCCAGCACGTTTTTGGATTTAAGAACACGCTGATTCACAATATGAATTGATAATTTATATAATGAATTAATTGATTTAATCGTAATACAATGACCGCAATTTGTCAATCTGATTTGAAGCGGCTGACTTCCCAGATATTCGGTATTCCCAGCCGAAAAAGACCTGGGCTGCTTCCATTGCCTTCAAGGCAAGCCTCAGGTCTTTCTTATCTCAATAATAACCCTCAAATATCCGCCAATAAGCCAGATCAATTCAGCATTATCCGCTATTTCACATATTTCCTGTGCAGCTCTTTCGCCAGCCAATCGGCCGACTTCCAGATATCGCCCGCTCCCATGGTCAGCACCAGGTCCCCGGAGCTGACATGATTTATCAAAAAGGATTGAACGTCCTCTTTAGTCGGCAGGTAAGTCACCCTCGGATTGCTGTTCAGGCGAATCATTTCCGCCAGCTTGGCCGAGTTGATCCCCTCGATTTGCTTTTCTCCGGCAGGGGAGTAAATATCGGTGATAATTACTTCATCCGCTTCATGAAATGCGCGGCTGAACTGCTCAAGCAGAAAATAGGTTCTCGTGTAGCGCTGGGGCTGAAAGACGGCAATGATCTTTTTGCCGGTCGCTTTGGCTGCGCTGATTGTGGCCTGGATTTCCGTCGGATGATGCGCATAATCGTCAATGACAAGAATCCCATCGATCTCGCCAAGCACATGAAAACGGCGTTTGGCTCCGCGAAAATCTTTGATCGAACGGGCGATCTGCGCGAAATCCAATCCCGCGTCCAGACATACAATCAGTGCAGCCAAAGCATTATATACATTATGCCGACCGGGTATGGACAGCTCAAGCGTTCCCAACGGTTTTCCTCTATATTCGACTTCAAAGGCTGATTTTCGGTCTCCCAGACGAATATTTTTGGCGGTAAAATCGGCCGGCCGGTCAATCCCGAAGGTGACGACTTCTCCTTGAAGGCCGGAAATCATTTCCCGCAAATGCGGATCATCGAGGCAGACGATCGCTTTACCGCCCTTTTGGATCTGATTCAGAAACGTATAATACGCTTGCTTGAGATTTTCAAAATCTCCGTTGTAATTTTCCAGATGATCGGCTTCGATATTGGTGACAATCGCGATGTAAGGATGATACTGAAGGAAGGAACCGTCGCTTTCATCAGCCTCGGCCACTACATATTCGCCAATTCCCGCTTTGGCGTTGCTGCCCACATTCATGATTTCTCCGCCGATAATATAAGTAGGATCCATACCGCATTGCTCCATGACCAGAGAAATCATCGAGGATGTGGTGGTTTTGCCATGCGCCCCCGCAACGGCAACCCCTTTCTTCACATTCATGATGCGGGCAAGCATTTCAGCGCGGTGCAGAATCGGAATGTTCAGTTTTTCGGCGGCCAGCATTTCCACGTTATCCTTGGGCAACGCTGTGGAGTACACGACCATATCCGCCCCTTGAACATGCCGGGCTTCATGTCCGATAAATACATGCGCCCCTTTGGCCGAGAGTTTTTCCGTCAATTCCTGTTTGGCGACATCTGAGCCGGAAACGGTATACCCCATTTCCAGCATAACCTTCGCAATAGCGCTCATGCCGTAACCGCCGATGCCGATGAAATGAATATGTTCCAAGGTACTCAAACCCTTCTCACCAACCTTTTTCACAATCGGATTGATTCAATATCCAGGCTCTTACGTCTGCAATCAAGTATAACGTGCCGGTGACCACCGCCAAGTCCTCCTCCGCCGTCAGATCAATCAATCTGGCCAGCGCAGCCCTCCAGTCAGGCTCCACGATGATTTCCACCGGATGCTTTGAAAATTCGGGAAGAAGCTCTTCTACTGTCCGATGCAGTTCCCGGGCGGAAATTTTTTTGCGAAAATCCGGTTCGGTGACGATAAGCGTATTCACCATAGGTAGTATATGCCTGATATAGCCCGAATGATTCTTCGTAGAAAGCATTCCGAACATCATATGTAATTTCCGATAGCGGTAGACCTTCTGCAAAGAATCGGCAAGCGATTCGGCGCCCTCGGGATTGTGCGCTCCATCCAGCAAAATTCTGGGCTGACTTTGCACCATCTCCAATCTCCCGGGCCACTTCGTTTGCTTCAAAGCGGGAAGCAGGTCCCCGTCATCGAGAATCACCGCATAATACTGCTTCAGCACGTCCAGCGCCATTAAAGCCGTGGAAGCGTTTTTCAACTGATGAGGACCGTTCAGCGAAATTTCGGCAGCGCGAAGACTGCGGAACGGACTGGTAAAATGGAAAATTTGTTCGTTCTCCCTGACCGATACCGCTTTATAATCAAACTCGCGTCCCAAGAGATACAGGGTGCTGTGCTTTTCCCGGGCCTCCCGTTCGATCACCCGCAGAGCCTCCTGCTGCTCGACCGCGCTGATCACAGGCACTCCGGATTTGATGATGCCTGCTTTTTCCAAGGCGATTTTCTCCAGCGAATCCCCCAAAATATCCATATGATCGTGACCGATATTCGTTATGATCGAAACGATCGGAATGACGATGTTGGTGCAATCGAGCCGGCCTCCCAAGCCCGTTTCCCAAACCACAAAATCAGGATATGCATGCCGCGCAAAATAAACGACGGCCAGCGCGGTCGTCACTTCGAACATAGTCGGAGGCCCCAATTCGCCGGCGGCAATTTCATCAACCAGAGGTCTAAGCTGATTGGCGATGCTCAGCAACTGCTCCTCCTCGATATCTCGTCCGTTCAATTGAATGCGATTCGTAAACTTTTGGATATACGGCGAAGTGAACGTTCCCACCGCATACCCGCATTTCGTGAGGACACTGGACAAATACGCGCAAACCGAACCTTTTCCGTTCGTGCCGGCCACATGAATGAATTTTAGCCTGCGGTGCGGATGATCCAGCTTTTCCATCAAAACTTCCATTCTTGCCAGACCCGGCCGGATCCCGAACGGAATCAGGCCGTTGATCCACTCCACAGCTTCATCGTATGACCGAAAAGCGGTATGAGAAAGAGATATCCCACTCGCATCATCCATTATTACCCATTCCTTATCATTTAAAATTCACTTCTACATAATAGGGCATGTTCAAAAAGTTGGGTCTCTGCGCCATTCTCATCATCCGTTGGTGCCATCGCGAACCCCTATACGTTCTTCAATTCTTCCAGCCGGGCGAGCACTTTGTCCCGCTTGTCCGCATAATCCGCCTGCTTTGCCTTCTCCTCTTCGATAACCTTGGCCGGAGCTTTCGCGATAAAGCCCTCGTTGGACAGCTTCTTTTCCACCCTTTCGACTTCCCCATTCAGTGTCGCCAGCTCTTTTTCCAAACGGGCAATTTCCTGGGAAATGTCAATCAGACCGGCCAGCGGGAAGATTAACTCCACTCCGCGGACGATTGCCGTCATCGCCTTGTCCGGACGGCTCATATTCAGGTTCATCTCCAATTGAGAAGTATTGGCGAACTTCCGGATATACTCGATATTGCGTTCCAGAATAGCCAGCACCTCATCGTTGGACGGCTTGATGAGCATTTCGATCTTCTTGCTCATCGGAACATTTACTTCCGCCCGCACATTTCGGACGACGCGGATCGTTTCCTTCAGCAGCTCCATCTCTTTGACCGCCTCGGCGGCCTCCCAACGGGAATCGGTTTGCGGCCATTGCGCAAGCAAAATCGTTTCGCCTGCATGCGGCAGGTGCTGCCAAATTTCCTCGCTGATAAACGGCATGAACGGATGGATCATCCGCAGCGTTCTGTCCAACACATAGGCCAGCACCGACTGCGTCGTCCGCTTGGCCTCCGGATCGCCGCCGTACAGCCGCAGCTTGGAGAACTCAATATACCAATCGCACAGGTCGTCCCAAATAAAATCGTACAGCACGCGGCCCGTTTCGCCGAATTCGTAACTGTCCAGCAATCTTGTCACATCGCCGGCGGTTTCGTTCAAACGGTGCAAAATCCACCGCTCCGCCGTTCCCAACGGACCGCTCAAGTCGATTTGCGCAGCTGTCAGCCCGTCCAAATTCATGAGCGCAAAACGCGAAGCATTCCAAATCTTGTTGGCAAAATTACGCGCCTGCTCGACCTTCTCCCAGCGAAAACGCAAATCCTGGCCCGGCGTGATGCCCGTCGAGATCATGAAGCGCATGGCATCAGCGCCGTATTTCTCGATGACCTCCAGAGGATCGACGCCATTGCCAAGCGACTTGGACATTTTTCTGCCCTCCGCATCCCGCACCAACCCGTGAATCAGCACATCCTTGAAGGGAATCTGGTCGGTGAATTGCAGCGCGCTGAAGATCATTCGGGCCACCCAGAAATAAATGATATCATAGCCCGTAACCAGCACATCGGTCGGATAATAGCGCTTCAGATCATCCGTTTGTGCCGGCCAACCGAGTGTCGAGAACGGCCAGAGCGCGGAGCTGAACCAGGTATCCAGCACATCCTCATCCTGCCGGATCCGGGCGCTTCCGCAATATCCGCACTGCTCGGGGTTATTCATTTGAACGGTCACCTCGCCGCAGTCGCCGCAATACCATGCCGGTATGCGGTGTCCCCACCAGAGCTGGCGCGAAATACACCAATCGCGCACGTTCTCGATCCAGTGAAGGTAAATTTTTTCAAATCTGTCCGGCACAAAATTGACGCCTTTATCCTGCTCTTGAGCCTCAATCGCGCGATCGGCCAGCGGTTTCATCCTGACAAACCATTGGGTGGACAAATAGGGCTCCACTACCGCGCCGCTTCTTTCGCTGTGTCCGACTTGATGTACGTGATCCTCGATCTTCATGAGCACGCCCAAGCTCTTCAAATCCTCGACGATTTGCTTGCGGCACTCGAAACGGTCCATGCCCTGGTATTTTCCGGCTTGCTCATTCATCTTTCCGGATTCGTCCATGACCAGAACCTGCGGCAAATTGTGCCTGAGCCCGACCTCAAAATCGTTCGGATCATGTGCCGGCGTAATTTTTACGGCGCCGCTGCCGAATTCCTTCTCGACGTATTCATCGGCGATTACCGGTATTTCCCTGCCGATGATCGGCAGCACCAGCATTTTTCCGATCAGGCCGCGGTAGCGGTCGTCCTCCGGATGAACCGCAACGGCCGTATCGCCGAGCATAGTTTCCGGACGGGTTGTCGCAACGGTAATATGACCGCCGCCGTCCTTCAGCGGATAGCGAAGATGGTACAGGTGGCCGTGAACTTCCTTGTATTCCACCTCGATGTCCGAAAGCGCCGTGCGGGCCGCGGGGTCCCAGTTGATAATATATTTGCCCCTGTAAATCAACCCTTTTTCATACAGCTTGACGAATACCTCGCGCACCGCGTTGGACAGGCCTTCATCCAGCGTAAAGCGCTCCCTTGCATAGTCCAGAGACAGCCCCATTTTGGCCCACTGCTCACGAATCGTCTCCGCATAATGCTCTTTCCATTCCCAGACTCTTTCCAGGAATTTTTCCCTTCCCAAATCATATCTGGAAAGTTTTTCTTCACGAAGCTTTTGCTCCACCTTCGTTTGAGTGGCAATCCCCGCATGATCGGTTCCCGGCAGCCAAAGGGCATCAAAACCCTGCATCCGTTTAAAACGGATCAAAATATCTTGCAGCGTAAAGTCAAGAGCATGCCCGATATGCAGCATCCCCGTAACGTTAGGCGGTGGAATGACGATGGCGTAAGGTTTGGCGTCCTTCCGTTTGCCCGCGGCAAAAAACTCCCCTTTCACCCAGAAATCGTACCATTTGGACTCCGCACTCTTAGGGTCATATGTAGTCGGCATGGCGTCGACGGATTTGTTTTCAATCTGATCAGACATGGTGACAACCTCCATTTCAGGCTCGAAAATTATATGATGTGAATCTTGCGCTTTCTGATGTCGTAAAAAAACCTCTATCGAGGCCAATTCAACGATGAGCGACCGCGCGAAGAGGTGGGTTTTTATGCCATTAAGAATTTGCCTTTCCCAAAGTTCGGAACTTGTAAATTCTTAAGTGGTAAAAAAACCTTCCGCCGAAAAGGACGAAAGGTTTGGCTTCCGTGGTATCACCTTTATTCCGCATAAGGTTGCGTTATTCTGCACTCGCAACAGCTAACGGATGCGACCGGCCCGACCTAATGCGAGAGCTTCTGTCAAGCGACTCCGGAGCGGCTTTCAGCAGTTGCTTCCTGCGGAGCCCCTTAAGTCAACGGTCCCGCTTTCTGAAGGGATGGCTGCCTACTGCTCCCTTTCTGCGTTATTGCCTTTTAATCTATATCATATGATACCTGTGTTGACCAGCAGAGTCAATATTTTCACTGTTATCAGCATAACCAAGTTTGTCCGGTTCATAAACTGCTTTAAGAGTGACTTTTTTTGATCGATTTCCAATTCACCAAAAAGGTGGTGTCCTCATGCCCCAGTGGTGGTTGCGGTTCCGCTTCGCTATCCGAAGCATGCTGTTTCCAATAATCTGTATCCAGTTTATTCGGACGCTGATCATTCCGAATCCGTTGGATGTGTTCATCCTCTTCATTCTGTTTATAGCCTATGTCGGCTTTCTATTTAACTGGTATTGATATCTTTAACTTCCTGTGCAGTAAAAAAACCTCTATCGAGGCCAATTCAATGTTGAGCGGCCGCGTGTAGAGGTAGGTTTTTATGCCCTTAAGAATTTGCCTTTCCCGAAGTTCGGAACTTATAGATTCTTAAGTGGTAAAAAAAGCTCCAAGCAGATCTTCGGCATGCGAAGCTTCTGTTCCGGAGCTTTGTCATTGTTTCCAAAGTTAGGCACAGCCACGATGGACGCATGCAGCTCTCTCACTTTGGAATATAAATCACTTGGCCTTCCAGTACTTCCTGATCCCCGAGCTTGTTAAGAAGAATAATCTCTCTCGGGTTGATGCTGTATTTTTCCGCGATCAGCTCAATAGTTTCATTCTTTTGAACGATCCGCATTCTTAATCTGCGGAAGCTTTCTTCTTTTCCCTCATGGAGGAACAGCTTTTTCCATTCCAAGGCGTCATCCAACGGAGCCTCCGTGCCCGGCGGAGAGAATCTTGCCGGCTGTTCATTACCGGCATAGCTCTGTTCCGGCCGGGAGCGTCCGCTCAGTTCCCCCTGATCCTGCCTGGAGCCTCCGCCCAGTTCCGCATCCCGCTTGTTCTTCGATTTCTCCGAAGAGTTGTCTGAAGATTTGTCCGATGAGGGTTTATGTAATAAAGATTTGAGGTCAAGCGCCTTTTCCTGAATTTTCTCGACGAGCTTTTTGCCGCTGAAGGCAATTTTCACTTCCTGCGGATCCTCCGCAGCTTGGGGCTCGGGGGTTGGTTCGGCTTCTTCCGTTCTCGCGTCCGGATTTTCGATGCTGTCATCTCCGGCAAAATGGTTCCCGGGCAGGCTTGGGGGTTCTTCTCCTTCTCCGGCGACTTCCTGAGCTTCCGGGGCGGCTTCCGCTTGAACATCCCGAGTTTCCTGTGCATCCCAGGCTTCCTGCGCAATCCGGGCCTCTTGAGCAGCATTGCGCGCATCCTGTTCCTGCTCGCTCCAATCCTCCTGCGCGGCCCGTGCCTCTTCTGCAAACGACGCTATCCGTTCCCCCGGCCAGGATTGCGAATCTCCGGCGGCATCAACCGCGGCTTGCAATTCCTCGGCGGATTGCCGCACAGAACCGGCCTGTTCCCAGGCAAATTCCGGTTCCTCCAGCTTGCGGTGGACAAAGACGATTTCCTCCTCTTCCTTCCACTCTTCCGGCTCCTCCGCAGCCAAACGAAATCCCCGGAGCGTCAAAACTCCGGTTACGTTCAAGCTTTTGGCGGAAAGCAGATCGACGTCGAAATTTTCAATTTCGGCTTGAATGTGTCCGACAACCTGACTCCGATTCATCGGCAGAGTAATCTCAACGGGAATTTTGTATTCCAAAGATTGATTCCCGTCGGAATCATTCACTCCGATGTAGTGTCCGCTTAACACCAATTCTCCCTTCAGTACGGTATGGTCGCCGACAGACTGAACCTGTATATGAGGAGAAAGCTCAATTTCATCCAGTTCGCGAATCCCGGTCATCTCGTCCGGCAAATGGATACGTTCGTAAATATCAAACCTTAACCCGCTGGATTGTTGTTCCGCCACCACTAATCCTCCCTTCGATAAATCCCAGTTCTCTTTATATTTATATGGGTCAAGAAGGGGGACGATGACTATAATTTGTGATTTTTCAATTGGCGGATGAGCGCCTGCAGATCAGCCGGCAGCGGTGCCTCGACGGCAATCAGCCGACGGCTGAACGGATGCGGGAAGCGGAGCTGCGCTCCGTGCAGCGCTTGTCTGGCCAGGCCTTCGGACGGACCTCCGTAAAGGATGTCCCCCCAAAGAGGATGACCGATATGGCTCAGATGCACTCTGACTTGATGCGTCCTTCCCGTTTCCAACTGCAGCTCGAGAAGGGCCGCTTCTCCATATTGTTCGATCACCCTGTACAAAGTAACCGCGGGTTTCCCGCCGGCGGAGACCCGGTATCTGCGCCCGTGATGCCGATCCCGCCCGATCGGAAAATCCAGCTTTCCGCTGTCCGGCTTCATACGGCCGGAAGCCACCGCCATATAGATCCGCTCGATTTTTTTATCCCTCATCGCTTCGTCCAATACATATTGGGCAAATTCATTTTTTGCATACAGCACGGGGCCGCTCGTATACTCATCGAGACGGTGGATGTGCCTCACGGCCGCTTGCTGCCCGGTTGCCTCGAAATAACCCGCAACGTAGTTGGCCAGCGTCCCCCCTTCCCCTTTGTCGGCAGGGTGAACTTTGATTCCGGAGGGTTTGTTGACTGCCAGACAAAAATCATCCTCATACAAAACGTCCAAATCCATCCATTCCGGCGGGAAAGAGGTTTCGCGAACGGGAAACAGCCGCAGACGCAACCGGTCTCCGGCCTTTTGTATGCCCCCGTCTTCCTTCCATGACCGGTACAATGCCGGCGGAATCCGCAGCTCCTTCAGCAAAAAATGCTCCATCCGTTCCGGCGTGTCCAATAATCGGTTTCCAGACAGAATCTCATACCATTGCCCTTTCCTCACTCCGCCTCCGTCGGTCATCCTCTCACCTCACTGCCGGCTGCTCGGGAGCATTCCGCTTGAGCAAGCGGTCCACTGCGGCAATCGCGGCATCCTTGCCTTGGCGGATGCAGTCGGGAAGTCCGACGCCTTCATATCCCGAACCGGTCAGCACAATGCCCGGCGCTTCACATTCCAGCGCTTCCCTGACACGGCCGAGCCGTTCGAGATGGCCTACCGGATACTGCGGCATGGACTGTTTCCACCGGGTCACCTCGGCGAACAGCGGCTCCGCTTCGATATTCATAATCTCCCTGATCTCCGCGCGAACTTTGCTCAGCAGCTGTTCGTCATCCATATCCTCGGACAGTTCGTCGCCCGAACGCCCGATATAGCATCTCAGCACGGCTTTGCCTTCAGGCGCGGTATGCAACCATTTGGCCGATGTCCAAGTACACGCCGTCAGCAGGCGTCCCTCGCTCCTCGGAATGACAAATCCCGAGCCGTCCAGCGGATAATGAATTTGCTCTTTCTCAAAGGCCAGGATGACATTCGCAACCGACACATATGGAATTTCCCGCAGCGCTTCGGCAGCGGAAAAGGATCGGAGCACATCCGCAGCGGCAAAAGCGGGCAGCGCAACAATCACCGCATCCACTTCCAGCTCACGTCCATCGGAAAGAACGGCGGCATATTTCTCTTTACCCTCCGACTTGCGTATAGATACTATGCGCGTGTCCGTCAAAATTTGATGGGGCGCCATGGATTCGACCAACGCCTCAACAAGGGTTTGCAATCCGTTCCGGAATGTCAGGAACATGGAATTGCTGATTTCCGGCCGAAGCTTCGGGGACTGCCCGTCGGGATTCGACCTCCCCCTGGATTTGAGCATTCCCAGCATAATGCTGCGGTATCGGCGCTCCAGCTCCTGAAACTGGGGAAACGTGGACCGCAGGCTCAGCGAATGCGTATCACCGGCATAGATCCCGGCCAAAAGCGGCTCCGCAATGTGTTCCAGCACCTCTTTGCCCAGCCGCCTTTGCAGAAAATCGCCCAGCGATTCGTCTCCCTGCTCCCGCCGTTTCGGCAGAAACAGGTCCATAGCCGCCCGCGCTTTGCCCTTTAAGGAGACCAGGCCGGTTTTGATGAACGGCATAAGTTGGGTAGGAATGCCCAATACAAGCCCTGCCGGCATCGAATGCAGCTTCCCCCGGTGCAGAATGAACGTTTTCCGCGCGGCGGGATTGGTTCCCGCCAATTCTCCTTCCAATCCCAGTTCCCTTGCCAGTTCAAGGATCGGAAGCTTTCTGGCCAGGAACGAATCCGGTCCGCGTTCAATGACAAAACCATCCCGGCGGATGGTTTGAATTTTGCCGCCGGGTTTATTGGCTTCCTCGACAATCGTGATTTCGGCGGGAATTCCATGTTTGCCGAGCAATTGTTTCGCATAGAAAGCCGAGCTCAATCCGCTGATCCCGCCGCCGGCGATCAGAACTTTTCTAACCTTCAAGCAAAATCACTCCTCTGAGAAGATCGACCGAAACCTGCTTATTGAGCGTGTTCAAAAATTGGGTCGCTGCGCAAAAGGGGTGTATCTCCGGTCGCTGTTGAAATCGTTAAAACAGAATTCAATTTAGCGGGTTTTTTACGATTTCAAAGGGGTAAAAGTTTTCGCAGAAAACTGCTTCGGGAGCATAAACCCTTCCGCTCCTCCGACACACCCCTTTTTCTTCGCTGGTCTTTTTGAACACGCTCTTAAGTCAGACCGCTACTGAAGCAGTGAAGCCACGGTTTCAGCCAGCGCTTTCATGAATCGGGGATCCGTATTCAGCGATTCCGTCCGTTCCAGCTGGATTCCCAGCTCATTCGCCAATGCGCGGCATTCAATATCGATATCGTACAAAATCTCCAGATGATCCGACACAAATCCGACCGGACAAATGAGCACATTGCGGACTCCGTCCCCATGAAGCGTCCGCAGCACCTCCAGCACATCCGGTCCCAGCCATTTGGCGTCCGTTTGTCCCGCGCTCTGCCAAGCAAACTGCCAATTGGACAATCCCGTTTGCTTGGACACGGCCTCCGCGGTTTCCGTCAGCTGGGCAGGATACGGATCGCGCATTTCGAGAATTTTTTCCGGCAGGCTGTGTGCCGTAAACAGCACCTTGACGCTGTCCCGATCTGTCCGGGAAAACTTATCCAGCGCTTCACTCACCCTTTCACTGAGCGCATCGATCAAATCCGGATGGAGATGGTAATTTTTCGCAAAATGCATGCGCAAGCCGCCTTGTTCCGCCTTCTCCTGCGCGCGCTTGATATAGCCGCCCACGCTCATGGCGGAATAATGGGGCGCAAGGACCAAGCCCGCCGCTTCGACGATCCCGTCCTCGATCATCTGCTGAACACCGTCTTCGATAAAAGGCCTAGCATGCTTCAAGCCCTGATAGCATGTCCAGACCGTATCCGGATACATCCGGTTCAATGTTTGCTCGAGCGCCGCAACCTGACGATCGGTATTTTCCCGCAGCGGAAAAAATCCTCCGACAATCGCCTCATACCTTTTTTTCAGATTCTCCAACTGCTCCGGTGAAGGAGGGTGACCTCGGCGGATATGCGTGTAATACGCTTCAATCCGATCCATGCTTTCCGGTGTTCCGTAAGACATGACCAAGACGCCCGCTCTATTGTTCATGCTCAGCCCTCCTCCGCGTAATCGCGGAATTGGAATACTCATGGACGAATTCAGTCAGCTCGATCAGTTTGTCCATCGGAGCCTCGGGAAACAATCCGTGCCCGAGGTTGAAAATATATCCGGGCTTCTCCAGGCCTTGATCGATGATGTCCTGCGCATATTGTTTGATCATTTCCATCGGCGCCATCAGGACATACGGGTCCAGGTTGCCTTGAACGGCGAACCGTTCACCGATGCGCCTGCGTCCCTCAGGAATGGACACTCTCCAATCCAGTCCGATCACGTCCGCCTGAATGGCGGTCAATTCCGGCAGCAACTCGCCGGAGCTGACGCCGGGAAAATAAATCTTCGGTTGGGGCAAATCGGACAGTTCCCGGAAAATCCGCGTAATCACCGGCAGCACGAATTTGTGGAAATCGGCGGGAGACAAGGCGCCGACCCAGCTGTCAAACAGCTGCACCGCTTTGGCTCCCGCTGCAATATGGGCTTTCAAATAGGCGATGACCATGTCTCCCAATTTGTCCATCAGCTGATGCCAGATTTGCGGAGCCCGATACATCATTTCCTTTGTTCGGATGTAGTTTTTCGAGGGTCTGCCTTCAATCAGATAGCTGGCAATCGTAAAGGGCGCGCCGGCAAACGTAATGAGCGGAACCTGCAGCTCCCTGTCCAATATCCGAATGGTCTCGATCACATGGGACAGATCCCCTTCCACATCGATCGGCCGCAGCCGCGAAACGTCTTCCGCCGTACGGATCGGATTGTCAATGACAGGTCCCACATTCTTTACGATGTCAAAATCTACGCCTAATGACTCAACCGGATTCATGATGTCGGAATACAGAATCGCCGCATCCACGCCCAGCTTGCGCACCGGCATCAGGGTGACCTCGGCGGCCAGCTCGGGCCTGCGGGAAATTTCCAGCAGCGAATATTTCTCCTTGATTTTCCGGTAATCCGGATCATATCGGCCCGCCTGCCGCATGTACCAGACAGGCACGGCATCCGTCTCCTGTTTGAAGCAGGCGCGGATAAAAGCATCGTTAAAGCTCATCGCAGTTCCCCATTTCCGCCGTTTGTCATCAATAGATGGAGCGCCTCTCTATGCGCATTGATCGTCGCTTCGATATCCTCATCGGTGTGAGCCGTGGATACAAACATGCCTTCGAATTGGGAAGGAGCGATTGCAACCCCTCTGTCAAGCATGGCGGCAAAATATCGATTAAACCTCTGCAGATCCGAGGTCTTGGCGGATTCATAGTCCGTTACCCGGGTTTCCGTGAAAAACGGGCAAATCATCGAGCCGACTCGATTGATCGTGGATGGTATGCCGGTTTCCCGCGCATTCGCAGTAAAGCCTTCTTCCAATCGCGCGGCTTTGCGTTCCAGCTCCTCATACACCCCCGGCTCCCCTAGCAGCTTTAGGGTGGTGTATCCGGCGGCCATCGCCAGCGGGTTGCCCGACAGCGTTCCCGCTTGGTAGATCGGTCCGGTTGGAGCGATCCTTTCCATGATATCCCTTCTGCCTCCGTATGCCCCGACGGGCAAGCCTCCTCCAATCACTTTGCCGAGGCAGGTCAAATCCGGCGTAATGCCGTATAATCCTTGTGCGCTGTGAATATGTACGCGGAAGCCGGTCATCACCTCGTCAAAAATCAGCAGGCTTCCATACTTGTGGGTGATGTCACGAAGCCCCCGCAAAAACCCCGGAACCGGCGGTACGACTCCCATATTGCCGGCTACCGGCTCAACGATTACCGCGGCAATCTCATCACCGAATTTGGCGAATGCCAATTCTACGGAATCAAGGTCATTGTAGGGAACCGTAATCGTATTGACGGCAACGCTGAACGGGACGCCGGGACTGTCCGGGAGACCGAGCGTGGCGACGCCCGACCCGGCCTTGATGAGCAGGGAATCGGCGTGCCCATGGTAGCTTCCCTCAAACTTCAGGATTTTGTCCCTGCCCGTGTACCCCCTTGCCAGCCGCAGCGCGCTCATTGTCGCTTCCGTTCCCGAATTGACCATGCGGACCAGATCGATGGAGTGAACGCGTTCGCACACCAATTCGGCCATACGCGTTTCCAATTCCGTCGGCGCACCGAAGCTGGTGCCTTTTTCCGCCGTCGAGCGGATCGCTTCCAGCACTTCGGGATGGGCATGACCCAAGATCAGCGGGCCCCATGAACCGATATAATCAATGAAGGAGTTGCCGTCGATGTCATAAATCCGCGAGCCTTTCCCCCGCTCGACGAAAACCGGAGTCAGTCCCACCGACTTGAAGGCGCGAACCGGGCTGTTGACACCTCCGGGAATGAACCTCTTCGCTTGCTCAAACGCTTCTTTCGATTTGCTGTCCAATCTGCCAAATCCAGCTTCCATGTTCCCACACCCCAATATCAGCAAAATTTAGGCGAGCCCTTATTCCTTCAGCCAGCGCGCCGCGTCCTTAGCGAAATACGTCAGAATAATGTCGGCGCCGGCACGCTTCATTCCTATCAGCATCTCCATCACAATTCCGCGCTCATCGATCCACCCGTTTTGCGCAGCCGCTTTGACCATGGAGTATTCCGCACTTACGTTGTAAGCAACGAGCGGCAGGTCGAAGTTTTCCTTAAGCGCGCGTATGACGTCCAAATAAGCGAGCGCCGGCTTCACCATCAGAAAATCCGCGCCTTCCCGCACATCCGATTCCGCCTCGCGAAGCGCCTCCCTTAGATTGGCGGGATCCATCTGGTACGTTTTTCGGTCTCCGAACTGCGGGGCGGATTGCGCCGCATCGCGAAACGGACCGTAGAAAGCGGACGCATATTTCACCGAATAAGCCATGATCGGCACATGCTCGAACCCTTGCGCATCGAGAGCCGTGCGGATGGCCTGCACGTATCCGTCCATCATGTTGGAGGGCGCGATAATATCCGCACCGGCTTTGGCTTGGGAAACCGCAGTTCTGGCCAGCAGCTCGAGCGAAGGATCATTGTCGATTTCCGCACGGCCTCCGATGTGATGCACGACTCCGCAATGCCCGTGGCTTGTATATTCGCAAAGACACGTGTCGGCGATGACCAGCAGATCGGGATAGAGCTGCTTGATCCTTCGGGTTGCCTGTTGGATAATCCCTTCTTCCTCATACGCACCCGTTCCCGTCTCATCCTTATGCTCCGGCAGTCCGAACAGCAGCACAGCCTGAATGCCCAATTCCGCCACTTCCCGGAGTTCTTCGTCCAACCGATCTAATGAATATTGATAAACTCCAGGCATGGATGGAATCTCCCGCTTGATGCCGCTGCCGTAAATGACAAACATCGGATGGACCAAATCATGGACATGCAGCTGCGTCTCCCTGATCAGATTCCTTATTGCCGAAGAACCCCGCAGTCTGCGGTGTCTTATTATCGGAAAACTCATTTTCGCTTCCCCCTTGTATTCAACTTATTCATCATCTGCAATCGCGTCGACCAATGAGGCAACAGTCGCTTCCTTAGCCAGACGAGTGACGGTCAGTCCCAATTCCTCGGCCGTTTCCAGCGTCTTAGGACCGATGCAGGCAATCTCCACGCCCCGCAAAAGCTCAGCCGGATTTTCCCCTTTGTCGTTCAGCAGGCTCCAAAAATTACGCACCGTTGACGAACTGGTGAAGGTGGCAATATGGATCATCCGGTTCCGCAGAAGCTCGATCAGCTCATCGGCGTTTTCATCCGCCGCCACCGTCTCATAGGCGACGACCTCGATGACCTCCAATCCGAGAGCGCGCATTGCGCGGGGCAAATAGTCCCTCGCGATATCGGCTTTAGGCAGCAGCACTTTCTGTCCTGCCGACAAACCCGGAAGCATGGCATCGAGCAAATCCTCGGCTTGAAATTTTTCCGGAACGATCTCCGCAGCCAGACCGCGGCCATTCAGCGCTTGCGCGGTTTTCCGTCCGACAGCGGCGAGCTTCGCCTTTCGCATCGACCGGATATCAATGCCGAGTTCAGTCAGCCTCGCAAAGAAAAAATCGACCCCATTCGCGCTGGTAAAAATGACCCAATCAAACGTTTCAAGAGAGGCAAGCGCCTGATCCAATTTTCGGACGGTCTCCGGGTTTGTCGGAAAACGGGTTTGGATCATCGGGAATACGACGGGCTCCCCACCCCGCTCCTCAATCAGCCTCGACAGTTCATCCGCTTGGTTTCTCGGGCGTGTCACCAGCACACGCTTGCCGTCCAGCACTTTCCCTGATGTTCGTTTCCCCGTCCCGTCTGGTTTTCCGGAGATCCCGCCGCTTCCGGCCAACTTCCCTGTTTCTTTCATCGTTCATCCCCTTGCTTGTTCGAGAATGCGATCTGCGCCCCTGCCGATCAATTTCTCCGCAAGTCTGACTCCAAGCTCATCCGGTTCAGGGCCGGTCAGCGATTCTTTGATAATGCTGTCTCCATCCGGAGAACCGACCATGCCGGTCAACCGCACAGCAGCATGTTCCCCATCCGCCGAAGCACCGGATATTTCGCCGTAAGCTCCGATCGGCACCTGACATCCCCCGTTCAAACGGTTCAGAAAACCGCGCTCCGCCTTCACGACGCGTTCGGTTTCGGGATGGTTCAGCAGGGCGAGCAGAGCGAGCATATCCCGATCATCCGCCCTGCATTCAATGGCAAGCGCCCCTTGCCCGACGGCAGGCAGACAAATTTCCGGGGAGAGATATTCCGTAATTCTGTCCTCCCAGCCGATTCGGTGCAAACCCGCGGCCGCCAGGATGATCGCATCAAATTGCCCCTCTTCCAATTTTCGCAGGCGGGTATCGATATTGCCGCGAATCGACTCCGGCCTGAGATCGGGCCGGAAGGCTTTCAATTGGGAAGCTCTGCGCAAGCTGCTGGTCCCGACGATCGCTCCCTCAGGCAGCTCGCGAATTGACCCGGCCTTGGCCGAAATCATGCAGTCCCGCGGATCCACCCGTTTCGGAATCGCCCCGATCACAAGTCCCTCAGGCAGCTCGGCCGGCATGTCCTTCATGCTGTGCACCGCCATATCAATATTCCCCTCCAGCAGCGCCTGTTCGATCTCCTTGACAAACAGCCCTTTGCCGCCTACTTTGGACAGCGTGACATCGAGAATCCGGTCTCCTCGGGTGACAATTTTTTGCAGCTGAAAATCAAACGGAATCCCATGTTCCGTGCATATGTATTTCAATTGATCCACTACTTGACTGGTCTGAGTCAAGGCCAATGCGCTTTGCCTCGTACCCACTATGATTGTCCGCATTTGATGTATCCTCCTATTTAAACCGTTCACTTTCACATCCATATCCACTGATGAAATCTTGAAAGAAAATTTGAAATCACAAAGTTGGCGAACACAAATGCAAAAGCCGCCAAATTCCATAAAGCCAGAGTGGCTCCCGGCTTTTTGAAAGACAGCCTTTGCGTGAGATAGAATAAATAAACGGCAATGACCAACAGGGAGTTCAGCACTTTGGGATCGAGCATCAGCTGCAGATGACCCGTAATATGAAGCCAAACCAAGCCCAAGGTCAGCGAAAGAATCAAGAAAGGCGTGCCCACCAGCACGAAAACATAAGAACTTTTATCTATTTTATCCAAACTGGGCAGCCTTTTTAACGTTTGGCTCCACCGCTTTTTTTTCAGCATATGGTTCAGAAACAAATACATCCCGGAAAGCACCGCGGAAACCAGGAAGGCCGCATAGCTGCAAATCGCCAGAGAAACGTGGATGAACAGCAGCTCATCCTCGATATGCCATTGCTCAAGAAGCGGAGAGACGTTCTCGTCCGTAAAAAAATTCAGAGCCAGCACGGCGATCCCAACGATATTTACAAAAAAAACCAGCACATCCATGCGAAAAACGATATTCAGGACCAACGAGACTGTGACGATCAGCCACGCGAAAAAAAACAGCGAGTCGAACATGGAGAACACAGCAGGCTGCCGCAAATCCTCCACTCTGAATATAAAAAACAGGGTTTGCAAAACCCATACAAACGCAAGCAACCCTGTGCCGAATTGTTTAGCCCTCCGGTTTGGTTCCGCAAAATCGGAGAAGTAAAACAATAGGCTCAGGGCATAAATATAAATTATGGCGTCATACATCCAGCTTTTCATTATCATGACACCCTCCCGAACCGATGATCCGACAGCAAGGGCCCTTAGCCGCAACAAACCTTGCATTCATCAGGCAAGCACGGGATTGACAGGTGATATGCGATCATCATCCGATTCGGACGGTTTGGATTCAAGCAGGAAATCCTTGGGGAGCCGAGCCTGTTCTTTCAGCATGTCTTCCAAGGCAAAAAGCTCTCGGATCAAATCAAGCTCCTCAACGCCCCGTCTTCCGGCAGACAATTCCTTGATGCGCATTATGGGATCATGCAGCATCTGGGTCAGCATGCTCTTGCTTAGCTTGCGAATCACTTTGATTTCACGTTCGGTCAAATCCGGCAGCTTCTGAAGCATATTGCTCATCGTTTCCTGATGTATCCGATTCGCCTTTTCCTGCAGTGCCCCGATAACCGGGCCGACACCGAGCAATCGATACCACTGATGGAACATCTCCAACTCGTGCTCTATCAGTTTGTCCACTTTCATGGCTTCCCTCTTGCGCTGCTCGAGATTGCTCTCGACAATGCCTTCCAAATCATCAATATCATACAAATAGACATTCGGCATATCCATCAGCCGCGGATCCAAATCCCGCGGAACGGCAATGTCGATCATAAACAACGGTTTCGATTTTCTTTTTTTCATGACGGGTTCCATTTGTTCAAGGGTCAACACATACCCATCCGCTCCGGTGGAACTGATGACGATATCAATATCTTGCTCAACGAGCATTTCCTCCAGCTGGCCCATCGAACAAAAGGTTCCGGCAAACTGGCCGGCCAATTCCTTAGCCTTCTGCAGCGTCCGATTCGCAACCACAATCTTTCCGACTCCGTTGGCATGCAAATGTTTGAGCGTCAGCTCACTCATTTTGCCCGCTCCGATGATCATGACGTTCTTGTTCTTAAAATTTCCGTATATTTTTTTACCCAGTTCGACAGCGGCATAGCTGACGGATACGGGATTTTCTCCAATCGACGTTTCCGAATGGGCTTTTTTGGCCATCGTAATGGCCTGCTTGAACAGCATGTTGAATAATGTGCCGGTTGCGTTATGCTTCTGAGCCAGTAAGAATGCGTTGCGCACCTGCCCGAGAATCTGCGTTTCACCGATAACCATCGAATCCAGACCGGCCGTTACGCTAAACAAATGGCGAATTGCTTCATTATCCTCGTAAATGGTCAAATAATCGGCAAATTCCCCGATTTCAATTTGAAACCAATTTGCAAGAAAAGAACGGATATAATGTCCGCATACCTGCTGCTGGTCGACGACGGCGTAAATCTCGGTACGGTTGCATGTAGACAGGATGACACACTCCAGAATGCTCTTGGTGCGCTTTAATTGCTGCAAAGCCACGGGAAGAGATTCATCGGAAAATGTGAACTTCTCCCTGATATCCACAGGAGCTTTACGATAATTCAATCCGACTGCCACGATATGCATACGACTCACCGCCTTTTCTCCATACCTTTTACCAGATCATTATAACATATTGTGACAAGGAGTCACGAACGAAAGTTTGAAAAAATTATGACTCACTCGAGCAGTTTTCCATGCAAAAGCCGGTAAATATTCTGATCTATACTTTTTAGTTTGTCATTTTGCGAAGAAAATACACTTCCTCCGGATGAAAGAAGTTTTCCATAAACTGCATACATCTCGCTGAATTGCTCGCCCGCCTGGCGCAGCGTATCTGCTTCATCCTTGCTGAGCGCGCGGTCCCCCCCGATCTGCAGCCGAATGATGTACTGCAGCATCTGCGGAATGGAATTCAGCGTCGTCAAATGGTTTTCACCGAATGCCTGCACAAGCCGTTCATGCGCATAATTGGCAGAATAAACCGCCTGCTTCAAGTCATTCAGCTGGTCCGTATTCTGCAGCCTTGCGGCATCGTTAAGCAAGCTGTTCAGAATCTCCATTTGAAACAGACAGACCTGGTACAAAAGGCGCTTGGCGTCGCCGGATTGGCTTTCGGCCCCGAAAAGGTCATAGATTTGGTAAACAAACAGTCCTGCGAACATGAGCAAGACCAGCACCGCTGTCCCTTTGAATGTCAACCGCATGTTTTCCCCACCCTTAAAACAATCTTGTCTTCTTATTTTATGGGTCGGCAAAAAAACAAATAACCACGATTTACATCATGGTTACTAATCAGTTCCTATTCGTAACCACGATTTACATCATGGCTACTCTTACAATATTCATCAAGTTAGTTTTTACGATTTCAATCAACTTGCATTGTCTCAAGACATTAGATTACTTGACGCATGCCGCCTGTTTGATCGCCGGCTCTTCCACCAGCAGTTCGCCCATTCCGCGAATGAGCTTTTTCGCGTAAGTTTTTTCCGGCTTCAATACGGAAACCAGATAATCCACTGCGATCTGAGGATCGACTGTTTCTCCGCATGTGTAACAGTCAACTGCCGCAAATCCTTTTTCAGGATACGTATGAATGGAAATGTGGCTTTCCGACAGCATTACAAGTACTGTTGCTCCCTGCGGTTCGAATTGTTTGGACTGGACGCTCAGGATAGTCGCCCCGGACACTTCCGCAGCCTCCACCAGTTGTGACTGCAGCCATTCCACATCGTTTAATTTCTCAAAATCGACTCCCCAAGTATCAACCGTAACATGTCTTCCGAAAGTAGAATATTCCATCTCTCGGTTCCCCCTTCCTAGGAATAAAATGTTTGGAATTTCATCCGCTAGGACCTACGTCATTCACTTCTTTCGAGGGAATACTCTCTCGCAACATATAATGTCCTGAGTGAATCCTGGTTCCTATATTAAGTTTCAACGAAGAATAAAATAACATCTATCGGGGAGAAATGCAATAGTTTTTTAAAAAAAGGATACATTTAACGAAATGTTAAAAAAACTGCTTCATTGATGAGATTGCGCCAATTCCATTCCTCCACATTATACGCTCCGTACCACTTTTAGTGCGCAACCGGGCGAACCCAAAAGAAAAAAGCCCTCAATCCGAGGGCTCCGGGTCAATCAAAATTGCGTTAAATGTCACATTTAGGCTTCAAGCACAAACAATTGATGTGCAAGCTTCTCTAATTGAAGATCAATTTTTTCCAGCAAATCGGGATTCCGCGTTTCGTTGCGCTGATCCAGCAGACCGTTGATCTGCATATGCACGAGTCCGATCTCCGCTTCGATTCTGAGCGACTCAAACAGCTTTCTCAGCTTGCTTGACGTCTGTTTATATTCATAGATCGTTCTTTGGCTTTGTTCCGACAGCTCGACGATTTTGACGACTGTGCCTCGTTCATAATAATAAACCATGCAGAATGATGCGTAGATACGGCGAACGATGGCATCTCCTTTATATGCGGAAACCAGCTTTCGAAAAAAGTCGGTCAATCTCGGGCTGTTCACCCTGAACGATCCTTGACAAACATACTCATTGGCTTCGCGCTCGAAAGTCAACACAATGTCGCCCGACTCTTCGTTCAAGACCAATTCCTGATTTCCGTTTTCACACACCTTTATCGTAGCGGATACACGATGCTCATTAAAGAACCCCATGAACTGCGACATTTCCGATCCCGAAAATCTTAAGCAGGCTTTGACATATTCCGTCGCTAACCGCTTAGGCATAAAAATCTACCTCAATTCTGTTTGTTGAGCTGTATATCACATATTATACAATACTTTTACAAAGAATGCCTGTAAACATTTCAGTGAAATACGCGCGAAAATCGAAAAAAAACGGGATGATCGGAAATGACGCCGTAAAGAAAGCTAAAATCCTTTAATTCGCTTATGAAGTTCTGCGAATTGCATATATCTTGAGATCGCGGGCTTTTTTTTGCGCCGGCGCTTTCATTCATTCACGGCTTGTTGGATGACCGCCCACAGCTCGTCCTTGCCGAGACCGGTTTCCGATGAAAACAGGATCAACGGATGCGCGGGATCGATCTGCAGATCTCTTTTGATGATATCCATATGCTTGGACCATTTGGTCTTCGGCACTTTATCGGCCTTTGTCGCCACCACGCAAATTGGAAGCCCGTGATAAGCCAGCCATTCGTACATGGAACAATCATCATCGGTGGGAGGGTGCCGGAGATCGATAATTTGCAGCACCAGCTTGAGCTGCTCGCGCTTTTGCAAATACGATTCGATGATTTTTCCCCACTGCGCTCTCAACGATTTGGAAACTCTTGCGAAACCATAGCCCGGGAAATCGACAAAAAACAGATTTGAATTAATTCGGTAAAAATTAAGGGTTTGCGTTTTCCCCGGCGTGGAGCTTGTGCGTGCAAGGCTTTTTCGGTTAATCATGCGGTTGATCAGCGAGGACTTCCCGACATTGGAACGCCCTGCCAGAGCGATTTCCGGCAAGGCTTCCTGAGGGTATTGATCAGGACCCATGGCACTGATCACCAATTCAGCATTCGTCACTTTCATTTTTGTCCAACCTCTTCTAATGAACCCCTACCGGTTGTACCAGCGCATGTTCCAGCACCTCATCCATATGAGATACCAATACAAACGTCAATTCACTCCGCACGCTTTCGGGGATATCTTTCAAGTCTTTTTCATTTTCTTTGGGGAGCAGCACTTTCTTGATGCCCGCCCTGTGAGCCGCAAGCGCCTTTTCCTTGAAGCCGCCGATCGGCAGCACCCGGCCGCGCAAGGTAATTTCACCGGTCATGGCGACTTCCCTGGATACGGGGATATTGGTTAATGCCGAAATAAGTGCGGTTGCCATCGTAATTCCCGCTGACGGACCATCCTTCGGTATCGCTCCTTCGGGAATATGGATATGAATGTCGTTTTTCTCATGGAAGGCGGGATCGATTTTCAACCTATCCGCTCTGGAACGAGTATAGCTGAAAGCCGCCTGAGCCGACTCCTTCATCACATCGCCCAGCTTTCCGGTTAAGGTGAGTTTACCGTTGCCCGGCATTACCGTCACCTCGATGACCAGCGTATCTCCGCCCACTTCCGTCCAGGCCAAGCCGGTCACCGCGCCGATCTGATCCTCCTCTTCGGCCAATCCGTATCTGAATTTCACCGGCCCCAAAAACTCCGCAAGATTGCTCTCGCTGATCGTTATCGCGGCATGCTGTTTATCCGATACGATCATCTTTGCCGCCTTCCGGCAAATGGCCGCCACCTGCTGCTCCAAATTGCGCACTCCGGCTTCGCGGGTATACTGACGAATCACCTGCAGCAATGTATGTTCATCCGCGTGCAGCTGGTTTTCCTCAAGACCGTGCTCCTTCTTTTGTTTCGGCAGCAGATATCTCTCCGCAATCTTCAATTTCTCCAATTCCGTGTATCCGGAAAGATACAAAACCTCCATGCGGTCCAACAGCGGCCTGGGTATCGTATGGACGGCATTGGCCGTAGTAATGAACATCACATTGGAAAGATCGAACGGCAGCTCGATGAAATGGTCGCTGAATGTGTTGTTTTGCTCCGGATCGAGTACCTCGAGCAGGGCGGATGAAGGATCTCCGCGAAAATCCATTGCCATTTTGTCGATTTCATCCAGCAGAAAAACCGGATTGTTGGAGCCTGCATTCTTGATGCCTTGAATGATCCTGCCCGGCATGGCGCCCACATAGGTTCTCCGATGACCGCGAATCTCCGCTTCGTCCCTGACTCCTCCGAGGGACATACGAACAAATTCGCGTCCCAGCGATCTGGCAATCGAACGCGCCATCGAGGTTTTTCCTACACCCGGCGGCCCGACGAGACATAGGATAGGCCCCTTCAGCTTCTTGACGAGTTTTTGCACCGCCAAATATTCCAAAACCCGCTCTTTAGGTTTTTCCAAGCCGTAGTGGTCTTCATTGAGGATCTGCTCCGCACGGTCCAGATCCAAATCGTCTTCGGTTTGTTTGTTCCAAGGGAGTGCCAGCAGCCAGTCCACATAGTTGCGGATGACGCCGCCCTCGGCGGAAGTCGAAGGCATTTTTTCCAGACGGTCGATTTCCTTTTCGATTTTTTCTCTGACCTTCTCCGGAACATCGGTGTTTTCGAGCTGCTGCCTCAATTCCTCGACTTCGCCCGCGCGGCCTTCTTTATCGCCAAGCTCCTTCTGGATGGCCTTCATCTGCTCGCGCAAATAATATTCTTTTTGGGTCTTTTCCATTTGTTTTTTGACACGCTGGCTGATCTTTCGTTCCAGCTCAAGAACTTCCCGCTCGTTGTTCAGGATATCCAGCATGCTTTCCAGACGCTGCTTCACATCGACGGTTTCCAAAATCATCTGCTTATCCTTGATTTTCAAAGACAAATGGCTGCAGATCACATCCGCCAAGCGTCCGGGTTCGTCAATGTCGGAGACAGCCGCAAGCGTTTCGGGAGTAACTTTCTTTGAAAGGCTGATATAGTGTTCGAACTGGGTCAGCACGGAACGCATCAAAGCATCGATTTCCGGGTCGGGAACCTCCGTTTCCGGCAGCTCCTTGGCCATCACCTCAAAATACTGGTCCGAATCCGTATACTCCAACACTTCCGCGCGGAACATGCCTTCCACAAGCACACGGATCGTACCGTTGGGGAGCTTCAGCATTTGCCGAACCTTGGACACCGTCCCTACTTTATAAATATCGTCCTCCGAGGGATCCTCGATATTTACCTCCGATTGGGAGCACAGTAAAATCATGTTGTCTTCCAGCATTGCCTTTTCCAGGGCTTTGATCGATTTTTCCCGTCCCACATCCAAATGCAGAACCATGCTTGGAAATACCAGAAGTCCCCTTAAAGGCAACAAAGGGATTCTGCGTCCTTTTGCTCTGTTCAGTCCCATCCTCCAGCACCTCCATGATTTCAGCGGATCCAGCGATTACTGTAGCTTTCATTTTATCAAAACTGCATGTAAAACACCAATTCGGGCTCGCGATGCCTTAGTTCCTCCCAAACGGTCAATTTTCAACGGTAGTGGAACCCGCATGCAGCATCGGCAGCGAGGAAGAAATCGCTGTCTCCGGGGAAACCGTGCTGTCGATGACCGTAAGCCATTTCCGGCCGAACACCTGCTGGAATACATCCTCGATGGTACGGACGGCAACCACCTCAATTCCCTGCAATCCGGCAAAGATGTTCTGCCAGTTTTCTGCCGGTATGATCACTTTCTTGGCCCCGGCCTGAAGCGCAGCCTCCACTTTTGCGACAATTCCACCGACCGGCTTGACTCTGCCGTGGATGCTGATTTCCCCGGTCATCGCAACGCGGTTGTCGATCGGCAAGCGATGAATGGCCGAAGCAACGGCGGAAGCTATGGCAATTCCGGCCGACGGTCCATCGATCGGGATGCCGCCCGGGAAGTTAATGTGCAGATCAAAGTCCTGGGGATCGATTCCGCATCTTCTCAATACGGTCAGAACATTCTCCACCGAGCTTTTGGCCATGCTTTTACGGCGAATTGTTCTGGCTCCGCCGCCCATCTCTTCCTCATCGACCACACCGGTGATATTATACCTTCCTGTGCCGGGAACGGCCGCGGGCAGGGCGGTCACCTCCACCTCCAAAACCGTTCCGAGATTGGGGCCGAATACCGCCAATCCGTTGACCAGCCCAATCTGGGGTTCCGACGGCACTTTCTGCTCCATGCGCGGCGGAATCTGGCTGCTGTTCACGACCCACTCCACATCGTCCGAAGTAATGTCTTTCCTGCGGTCGGTTATGGCCAATCCGGCCGCCAGCTGCACGATGTTCACAGCCTCCCTGCCGTTTGTCGCATACTTCTTAATAATTTCGACCGCATCCGGATTTCTTTTGAAGTCCAACTTTTCCATGGCGTTTTGGGCGATAATCGAAATCTCGTCCGGCAACAAAGGACGGAAAAAGATTTCCATGCACCGGGATCGAATCGCCGGCGGTATTTCCTGAGGCGTTCGGGTTGTCGCACCCACGAGCCGGAAATCTGCCGGCAGTCCGTTTTGAAAAATGTCATGTATATGGTTCGGAATGTGCGAATCCTCGGAATTGTAATAGGAACTTTCCAAAAAGACTTTGCGGTCTTCCAATACTTTCAGCAGCTTATTCATCTGCACCGGATGCAGTTCTCCAATTTCATCGATGAACAAAATTCCTCCATGCGCCTTTGTAACCGCACCGGGCTTCGGCTGCGGAATTCCGGCCACCCCAAGAGCCCCCGCCCCCTGGTAGATCGGATCGTGCACCGAGCCGATCAGCGGATCGGCGATCCCCCGCTCATCGAACCGGGCCGTGGTCGCATCGATTTCGAGAAACTTGGCGTTCGGCAGAAAAGGGGAATCTGGATTTTTCTTCGCTTCCTCCAATACCACCCTGGCAGCGGCGGTTTTGCCCACACCGGGCGGTCCGTAAATAATGACGTGCTGCGGGTTCGGTCCGCACAAAGCCGCTTTCAGCGCCCGCAAGCCTTCCTTCTGCCCGATAATGTCTTTAAGCGAAGCCGGCCTCGTCTTTTCAGAAAGCGGCTGGGTCAAAGAGATGGAGCGAAGCTTTCGCAGGTTCTCCATTTCCTTTTTCGATTCTCTATCCACCGCCGTCCGGGTCGTCTGCTGCGTGCGCAGCAAATTCCAGAAATACAGTCCGATCACTACAGCAAAAAACACCTGCACGACCATTAATGCAACACTTAGGTTCACAGCACATTCCTCCCTTACACAATCAATCCATCAGTGAAAACTACATGATAGTATTGCCTTACAGGGGAATGGTTAATCCCGGCCAGACAGAAAAAGCCGCAAAATCCCGAAAGGGATTTGCGGTTTTTTGAGCAGCATAAGAATTTGTTGTTTGCATCGGGAATTTGGAATTAGGAGTGTTGCCGCCGTCCTGAAATTTCACCGGTTTTCTCGTATTCCATAACAATCCGGTCAATCTCGCGCTTCAATTCGTCGAGCAATTCGGCCTCCGGCACCTTCCGCACCATTTCCCCGTAGCGGAACAGCATGCCCTCGCCTTTCGCACCGGCGATTCCGATATCGGCTTCCCTCGCTTCGCCGGGTCCGTTCACGGCGCAGCCCAGCACGGACACCTTCAGCGGAACCTTAATGTTCGCCAAATACGCTTCCACCTCGTTGGCCACGCTGAACAAATCAATGTCCAAGCGTCCGCAGGTCGGACAGGAAACCAATGTCGGCGCATCGGAAATCAACCCGAAGTCTTTCAACAGCTCCCGCGCCACCTTGATTTCCTCGACCGGATCCGCGCTCAATGAAACCCGCATGGTCGATCCGATGCCCATATACAACAGCGTTCCCAGACCCGCGGCGCTTTTGATCGTGCCGGAGAACAGCGTTCCCGCCTCGGTAATCCCCAGATGCAGCGGATAATCGAATTTTTCGGCGGCCATGGTATACGCCTTGATGGCCATCGGCGCATCGGACGCTTTCAAGGATACGAGAATGTCGTGAAAGTCAAGCTCCTCCAATATCCCGATGTGATACAAGGCGCTTTCGACCATTGCTTCAGGCGTCGGATAACCGTATTTTTCCAACAGATGATTTTCAAGCGAGCCTGCGTTCACCCCGATGCGTATCGGAATTCCTCTTTCTTTGCAGGCTTTGACGACAGCTTCGACCTTTTCGCGGCGTCCGATATTCCCGGGATTGATGCGCACCTTGTCGATGCCGTTCTCGATGGCTGACAAAGCGAGCCGATAATCAAAATGAATATCGGCTACAAGCGGAATATGAATCTGCTTCTTGATCTCTTTGATCGCCTCCGCGGCTTCTTTATTGTTGACCGTTACCCGAACCATCTGACAGCCGGCTTCCTCCAGGCGCAAAATCTGCTCGACGGTCGATCGGACATCGGCGGTTTTGGTCGTGCACATACTCTGCACGATCACTTCATTGCTGCCGCCGATCGTAAGATTCCCCACTTTCACCGGTCTTGTCTTTGATCTGTGGAACATGGCATTCTCTCCCATGGTTACAGTGCGCTTACGCGCTTTCTTCCTTTTTTTTCGCCGATTTGCCTTCTTTGGTCGTCAATTCCGGGAGTATCTTCTCCCTGACAGCCTTTTCCGTCACGAGGCAGCTCGTCACATCTTCCCTGGACGGAACTTCAAACATGACGTCGAGCATGATGCCTTCAATGATCGCTCTCAGCCCGCGTGCGCCCGTATTGCGTTTGATCGCTTCCGAGGCAATCGCCTGCAGCGCGCCGGCTTCAAATTCCAGCTTGACATTATCCAATTCGAGCAGCTTTTGATACTGCTTCACCAGAGCATTCTTCGGCTCCGTAAGAATGCGTACGAGCGCTCCCTCATCAAGCGGCTCCAGCGTGGAAATAATCGGGAGCCGGCCGACAAATTCTGGAATCAAACCGAATTTCAGCAGATCCTCGGGAAGCACCATCGAAAGGTACTCATTCAGCTTCAAGTCCGACTTGACGCCCTCGCTGCCGAAACCGATCACTTTTTTGCCGATTCTGCGTTTGATCAACTGCTCCAGGCCGTCAAAGGCTCCGCCGCAGATGAACAGAATGTTGGTCGTATCAATTTGGATAAATTCCTGATGGGGATGCTTTCTCCCCCCCTGGGGCGGCACCGAAGCCACCGTGCCCTCAAGAATTTTCAGCAGCGCCTGCTGAACACCCTCGCCCGATACGTCCCGAGTAATGGAGGGATTCTCGGACTTTCTTGCAACCTTGTCGATTTCGTCGATATAAATAATTCCGCGTTCGGCTTTTTCCACATCATAATCGGCCGCCTGGATCAGCTTCAGCAGAATATTCTCCACATCTTCCCCGACATAACCCGCTTCGGTCAAAGACGTAGCGTCGGCAATGGCAAAGGGAACGTTCAGTATTTTGGCCAGCGTTTGCGCCAACAGCGTTTTCCCGCTTCCCGTCGGTCCGATCAACAGAATATTGCTTTTTTGAAGCTCAACCTCTTCGTTTTTGCTTTGCGAGTTAATTCTTTTGTAATGGTTGTAGACGGCAACGGCCAGCGATTTTTTGGCTTGATCCTGCCCAATGACATACTGGTCCAATATGTTGTTGATTTCCTTTGGCTTCGGAACGTCTTTGAGATCCAGCTCTTCTTCATGACCCAGTTCTTCCTCGACGATTTCCGTGCAAAGTTCGATGCATTCATCGCAAATATATACACCGGGGCCCGCAACCAGCTTGCGGACCTGCTCCTGTGATTTGCCGCAAAACGAACATTTCAGCTGTCCTTTTTCATCGTTAAATTTAAACATCGGATCACCTCTTCTTTACATAGAGTCCTTACGAGTGATGACCTCATCAATCAATCCGTAGGCTTTGGCTTCTTCCGCAGCCATGAAAAAGTCCCGATCGGTATCCCGGTCGATTTTATCGTAAGGCTGCCCGGTGTGAAATACATATATTTCATTCAACTTTTGCTTCGTCTTTAATATCCAATCCGCGTGGATTTTGATATCCGCCGCCTGTCCGCGAACACCGCCAAGGGGCTGATGAATCATGACCTCGCTGTTGGGCAGGGCGAACCGCTTTCCTTTGGCGCCTCCGGCCAGAAGCAGTGACCCCATGCTGGCGGCCATTCCTACACAAATGGTGGATACGTCCGGTTTGATGTACTGCATGGTATCGTAGATGCCCATACCTGCTGTGACGGAGCCTCCCGGGGAATTGATATACAGCGAGATGTCTTTTTCCGGATCCTCCGCGGCCAGAAAGAGCAGTTGGGCAATCACCAAATTGGCCACATCATCATCGATGGCGCTGCCCAAGAAAATAATCCGGTCCTTTAACAACCTCGAATAAATATCGTAAGCGCGTTCCCCACGATTGGTTTGTTCAACGACCATTGGCACCAGTGTCATGTTTTCAACCCCATTTCCGCAATGTATTTTATTATTTTCATTTTATCATTTTCGAAAACCGATGTCATACCTCATTGTCACGATCAACCGCAAATAGAGTATAAAGAAGGCACGTGGGAAAGATACGTGCCTTTTTTAAATATTACGCTACTTGGGTTGTTTTATTGCTCAGTTCAACCAACAATTTAACTGTTTTTCTGGAGATCACATCCTGCTTGAGATCCTCCATATTTCCGTTCGCTTCAAAAATTGCGCGAAGCTCTTCGGCCGATTTCCTGTACATCTTGGATAGTTTCTCCAATTCCTCGTTGATCTCTTCCTCGGAAGCATCAACATTCTCGGCTTTGGCAATCGCTTCGATGACCAAGGAGGAGCGGACTCTTTTTGCCGCGTCTTCCTTCATTTGGTCGCGAAGATGCTGCTCGCTCTGCCCGGTGAATTGGCTGTACATCTCCAGAGTCATTCCCTGCATTCTCAAGCGGTTGGAAAAATCCTGCAGCATCCGGTCGATTTCATTTCTCACCATAACCTCCGGAATTTCCACTTCCGCAGCTTCCGAGGCTTTGCTGATCACTTCGTCCTCCAACCGTTTCTCATTTTCCTTCTCTTTGGCTTCCCTGAGTTGGTTGGTCAGATCCGCTTTGAATTCTTCCAGCGTATCAAATTCGCTGACATCCTTGGCAAACTCGTCATCGAGTTCGGGCAGGTTTTTGCGCTTGATGTCGTTGCATTTTACCTTGAATACCGCTTCCTTGCCGGCAAGCTCCTCAGAGTGATAGCTTTCGGGGAAAGTTACCGTAATATCCTTTTCTTCCCCTTTGGCCATTCCGATGAGCTGTTCCTCAAACCCCGGAATAAACGTGCCGGATCCGACCTCCAATGCATAATTGGAAGATTTCCCGCCTTCGAAAGCAACGCCGTCCACAAATCCTTCAAAGTCAATGACAGCCATATCTCCGTTCTCGATCGTTCCTTCTTCCAGCACCACCAGTTCGGCGTGACGCTCCTGCAGACGCTTCAGCTCAGCTTCGAGATCTTCCTCGGTTACCGTGCCGTCCGGCAGCGTCACTTCGATTCCTTTATATTCGCCAAGCTGAACTTCGGGCTTGACCAAAACTGTCGCTTTGAAGCGAAACGGCTTTGCTTTTTCGAATTCCTGAATATCGATTTCCGGTTGATCGACCGGTTCGATGCCGGTTTCCTTGACGGCATTCATGTAGGATTCAGGCAGAATGATGTCAATCGCATCCCGGTAAAGACTTTCGACGCCGAATCGCGCTTCAAAAATAGCCCTCGGCACTTTGCCTTTGCGAAAGCCCGGCACGTTAATCTGACGCACGACTTTTTTGAAGGCCTTGTCCAATGCTTCGGCAACTTGCTCAGCGTCCACTTCAACTTCCAGAACCCCTTGGTTCTTCTCTATTTTTTCCCAGCTTGCTTTCATTTTATGCTTTCCCCTCCAAAAATTTGACCGTTACAGTGTCATCACGTTCTGCGGCGGCAATCCCATTGTCACACCTGGAAGTGACATAAAAATGGCATCAGGACATCTACTCGCCATTATAACCACTCCATTATAAACATATTACGTATAGATTTCAAGAAAGGACCATGGAATGTACAGGATTTAAGATTCACAGAAAACTTTTAATTTTGCGGACCGCTTGTTCCCAAACGGCTTCAAATTCGGGAGCGATATGATAAAGCTGCATGATTTCCCGTTCATCCGCTTCTCCGAGCATCGTTTCGGTCACAACCGCGTGAAGCGCCCCTGCCCAAACGGCAAGCGAGGCAGAATCAAGCGTCTTAAGCTGTTCGTAGACGGAGGTGCCGTAAATCGACGCCAGGAACTCTTTCCATGTATGTTCTGCAAAATAGGCCAGCGCCGGATGATAAATTTCACTGACTTGTTGCACTTTGCGGTAAATTTCCAACAGGTTGGGCGGAAAATGGTCCAAAGAAAGCGGAGTATCCGCAATTTCCAAAACTGTATCTTCTTTATATTTATGAACTTTGATTTTTCCTGTCATGCCCTTGGATTTTAAGGTCTGCAGCACCTTAAACTGAACGAACGGCGGCAGATCTACGGTTTGCAGCCAACGTTTCAACGTTTCGCAAATTTGCGGATGATCGATCACGGCCAACTGCTCCAGCGCCAAAAGCTTTTTTTCCAGCGGAACATTGTGGAGCAGTATTTCCATCAGCTTTTTGGCGTAATGGCGGTCGCTGCCCGCTTTCTCCTGAACCTGCTGTCTGAAAAGATCGGCTTCCGTCAAATCTGCTTCCGCATCTTCCGCATCCGCAATATCGGACGGAAATGAGCTCTCCAGCCATCCCAGCAGAGATCTCCATTCCTCCACTGTGCGCGTATCGTCTGCTTGGCAATGCAATAAAAACTTCAGAAGTTGGACGGCTTCCCGATATCGTTCGCTCTCCAGCAAACGGGTGAGCTCCGTGTGGTAATATTCCACAGTTTTCGGAAACAAAATCACGTTATCCTTATTTGAACCGGTCATGAAAGCACCGCCTTTCCTTCCGGTCAATTTTCGTTGAAATGCGTCCGTCCCAGCGTAATATATGCGGATATGACCATCCTATACATTTTAAAGGATTGCCGCGAAGATGTCTAATTGAAGTGAAATGTGGGATGATTTTTCAAGATATCAATTATTGATTTTCTTTAAACCCTGTGATATTATAATGCATGCTTCTGAAAAAATCAGTGCGGGTGTAGTTCAATGGTAGAACGCCAGCTTCCCAAGCTTGAGGCGAGGGTTCGATTCCCTTCACCCGCTCCATCGCATGCATCAGCATCTTTGTCCCAGTAGCTCAGTTGGATAGAGCAACGGCCTTCTAAGCCGTGTGTCGGGGGTTCGAATCCCTCCTGGGACGTAGTGAAAAAGTCGCCTTGGGGCGGCTTTTTTCGTTCCAAGATTTGATCCGGGACCTGATTGACTTCCAAGCCCGCCAACTCTAAAATAAATTTCATCGATCCGCAAAATTGAAGGAGCGTTGCCCTGATGACTAAATCAAGTTCCGGTGAGCCTGAACGGTTCAACAAATCGACTAAAGAACCGGTTGTTTTTACCAGGGAAGAAAAATTCCGCATGATGACGGTTTTCAGCATCGCTGCGGCTGCACTCTTGCTTACCATCTTCGAAGTCGTCGCCGACAACCTGCATACGGAGCTGGTCTCCTATTTCGACCGCGCCTTCGGCAGCTGGGTCAGAGCATTCAGAACCGAACCTCTGACTTTCTTGATGCGGAGCGTCGCGCAATTCGGTTCATCCCAAGTATTAATCCTGATTGCCTTGGTTGCAGGAGCATACCTTTGGCTCAGTTTGCGAAAAAAATGGGAAGCGTTTTTACTGTTGACCGGTCTGTTCGGATCCTGGCTCGCCAATTCCTTATTAAAGCTCATATTTGAACGTCCGCGGCCCGGAATCGGCCGGTTGGCTGATGCCTCGGGGTACAGCTTTCCCAGCGGAAACGCGATGATTTCCATCGCCTTTTACGGCTTCATCGCTTATTTGATCATGCAGGGGGCAGCCGGCAAAAATCCGGCGGCAAAAAAAACGGTGCTGCTTTCTGCAGTCCTGTTTATCCTGCTGATCGGACTCAGCCGAATTTACCTCGGCGTTCATTATCCTACCGATATTCTTGCCGGATATGCGGCAGGCGGCATTTGGCTGACCGCCGTAATTTACGGGCTGAAGGCCATCCGTTATTATACTTATACGAAAAAAAATTCCATAGAAGCCAAACTGAGCGACCGTTTGAAGAAGAACCCGTAGAACGGCCGTTTGGCCATCCTCTCCGAAATTCCCTCTTATGACGATCTTCCCCATGGACAGACACCTTACCCGACCCGGGCACATACCTATAATTCATCACAAATATTGCAGTACAATTCCATTTAAACCGCAAGGAAACTGCAAGGAGAGGATGAACGACGGTCTATGTGTGGAATAACCGGATGGATTGATTGGCAAAAAAACTTGACGTTGTATCCCTCCATATTGGAGGATATGACGGAAACGCTGGCTTTGCGCGGTCCCGACGCATACGGCACTTGGCTTTCCGACCACTGCGCATTGGGGCATCGCCGTCTGAGCGTCATTGATCCGGAAAACGGGGCTCAACCGATGATCCGCAAGTTCGGTGATTACAACTATGCAATAGTCTACAACGGCGAAATTTATAATGCCATTGAATTAAGGGAGGAACTCAAAGGCCGGGGATATGGATTCCATACCCATTGCGATACGGAGGTTCTCCTGGTGTCATATATCGAATGGGGCCGTGCCTGTCTGGATCGCTTGAACGGGATATTCGCATTTGCCGTATGGGACGAAAAGGAGCAAAGCCTCTTTCTGGCTCGGGACAGAGTGGGGGTCAAGCCGCTTTTTTATTCCATCGGAAACGCAATGCTGTTGTTCGGCTCGGAGCCGAAAGCCATTCTGGCGCATCCGGATTTCAAGCCTGAAGTGGGTGCGGAGGGGCTTGCCGAAATATTCGCCGTCAGTCCGGCCAGAACGCCCGGTCACGGGGTATTCAATCATATGAACGAATTAAAGCCCGGACATTACATGGTGTATGACCGGAACGGCGCCCGCATTGCCGCTTACTGGCAGCTTGAGAGCAAAGAGCATACCGACAGCCTCGAGGAAACGGCGGAAAAGATCCGCAGCCTGCTGATCGATACGGTGAAACGCCAGCTGGTTTCCGATGTCCCGATCGGCACCTTCCTGTCAGGAGGGCTGGATTCCAGCGCGCTGACCGCGATTGCCGTCAGGCATTATGAAGAGACCGGCCAAGGAACGATCCAAACCTTCTCGGTGGATTACGTTGACAATGACAAGCATTTCAAAGCAAACGCGTTTCAGCCGAATGCCGACGCCCCCTGGATCGAACGCATGGTCCAATTCCTGGATACCGAACACCATCATATCGAGTTTGACACCCCCGACTTGGTCGAAGCACTGACCACAGCGGTTCGCGCCAAAGATCTGCCGGGCATGGCGGATGTCGACGCCTCCCTGTATTTATTCTGCCGCGAAATTAAGAAAGACGTTACCGTGGCGATATCGGGCGAAGCCGCCGACGAAGTGTTCGGGGGATATCCTTGGTTCCATCGTGAAGAAGCGCTGAATGCGGGAACATTCCCCTGGGCGCTGAATACACCCGAACGCGCCGTTCTTTTATCCGATGAAATCCGGGAGTGGATTCGCCCTGAGCAGTATGTTGCGGATCGCTACCAGCAGGCGTTGGATGAGGTGCCGAGGCTTAACGGGGAGGACGCCCGGCAAAACCGGATGCGTGAAATGTCGTATCTGAACATCACAAGGTTTATGCCGACGCTGCTCGACCGCAAGGACCGGATGAGTATGGCCGTCGGATTGGAGGTCAGGGTTCCTTTTTGCGATCACCGGCTGATCGAATATGTTTGGAATATTCCTTGGGAAATGAAGAAAGCCGAGGACCGGGAAAAGGGGATTCTCCGAAAAGCAATGCAGAACATCCTTCCCGCGGATGTCGTCCAGCGAAAAAAGAGCCCGTATCCGAAAACACACAATCCCAATTACCTTGAATCCGTAAGAAAATGGATGCTGGAAATTCTCGACGATCCGAATTCCCCAATCCTGAACTTCATCAAGCCCGAGCTGATCCGCGAACTGGCCAGACCCGGAAACGACCGGTTTAACCTTCCCTGGTTCGGACAGCTGATGACCGGCCCGCAGTTGTTCGCCTATTTGGCCCAGGTAAACACTTGGCTGAAGGAATACAAGATCACGATTAAATAACTTGGCACCGATGTAAAAAAAACTCTACCGAGACCAATTCAATGATGAGTAGGTTTTTATGCCGATAAGAATTTGCCTTTCCGAGTGACTGGAAACTTATAAATTCTATTGTGGTAAAATAAAAAGGAAAGAGGACGTCTCCGGCTTTCCCGAACCTCGCGGAAGGATTAAGGGGCCTGTTCCTCTTCCCATTTCTTTTATGAGCGCAATTTGTCGAGCAGCTTCCGCAGAGCGCGAGCGCGATGGCTGATGCGGTTTTTTTCATGCGTGTCCAATTCCGCCATCGTCTTGCCGACCTCCGGAAGGTAAAACAAAGGATCATAACCGAAGCCGAGACTGCCTCTGGGCTTTTCGACGATAAATCCTTCACAGCGGCCCTCGGCCTGCATCGCCTCATTCCGTTCGGGATTGTAAAGGGCCAGTACGCAGACAAACTGCGCGGGGCTCAAATATGGAGCGGAATTCCGCAATCCCCTCCGCTCGGTTTGCTTGCGCAGCTCCGCGATCAGCTTTTCATTGTTCATTTGGTCGGTAGCCTTTTCCCCGGCAAATCTTGCGGAAAACACTCCAGGTTTACCGTCCAGCAAATCGACCGTCAAGCCGGAATCATCGGCCAGCACCGGCAGATGAAGCACGGAAGCAACAGCCGTCGCTTTTTTCAAGGCATTCTCGGCAAAGGTTGCTCCGTCCTCGACAATCTCAGGCACATTCTCAAAATCATTCAGGCTCCGGACATTTATCCCGAATTCCTCAAAAAGCTCGGCAAATTCTTTGACCTTGCCCTTGTTGCGAGTGGCGATGACAAGCGTATCACGGATTAATCGCACTGTACCCGACTCCCGCAATCCGACCGCAAATTTGTGCACCCAGCACACTCTTCTGAATTTCAATGAGCGAACGGATTCCCGATTCCGACAAGGACAGCAGTGAATCCAGCTCATCTTTGGAGAACGGTGAATCCTCGCCCGTCCCTTGGATCTCCACATATTTTCCACTCCCGGTCATGACCACATTCATGTCCACCTTCGCCCGGGAATCTTCATCGTAACACAAATCCAACAAGGGCTGACCCTCGACGACGCCGACACTGACCGACGCCAGGAAGTCCGTGAGCGGAATCGAACCCAGAAGTTTCGCGTCAACCAGTTTGTTCAGCGCAACAGCCAAAGCCACGAATGAGCCGGTAATGGAAGTGGTACGGGTGCCGCCGTCCGCCTGTATGACATCGCAATCCAGAGTGATCGTTCTTTCGCCAAGCGCAATAAGATCGACAACCGATCTCAGAGCCCTGCCGATCAAACGCTGAATTTCCATCGTCCGTCCGCCAAGCTTGCCTTTATTCGCCTCACGCTGATTGCGGACCTGGGTGGCTCTGGGCAGCATCGAATATTCCGCCGTGATCCAACCCTTGCCTTGTCCTTTCATAAAGGGCGGTACGCGCTCCTCCACCGTTGCCGTACAGATCACTTTAGTATCGCCTACTTCAATCAGTACGGAACCCTCTGCGTATTTATTGTAATTTGTAGTTATTTTCACCGGCCGCAACCCGTCAGGTTGTCTTCCGTCAAGTCTCAACGTTCTGCCCCCTTTTACTGTGTCCGTCCGTCCTTATTGTGCCTGTAAATTTCCAAATTTTATACTCCTGCTGATCTACATCATTTTACCAAAGCCGGCAGGGAAAATCATCCCCAATCTGCTTGGTTTCGGAAATCACATCATATAAGGATTCAAATGGGCCGGACGAGTGACGGGAAGGCTGTAATTGCCGTTGTCGGAACTGTTGACTTTCACGCTGTTGTCCACCATGATTTGGACCTTGGGATCGCCCGTATTTTCGGTCAGGGACAGCACGACCGATTGCAGGGCTTCGGCGGGCACCGTCTGATTCTGACCAAGAATTTCACCGCTGAAATTGACCGTTACCAAACCGTCGGAATTATTCACGCTCAGAATTTTGACGGAGGAAGGCATCACCTGAGTCAGATTAGAGCGCTGCTCGGGACCTTTGATCAATTCCTGCAAAGTGGCTTTTGCGATATCGTCGGAATACGAAATCAACCGGGTTACCGGAACGAAATATTGAAATTGTTTGTCGTTCCGATTCAAAAAATAAAGGGTGACGGGCGTCGATTGTCCGAGATTGACGGAAGCCGAACCCTCGATATTGATGCCCATTGATCTGGACAGCGGCTCATCCAGCGGAAACCCGTTAACGGGCATTTCTTTCAAGTCCTTTCCATTCACCCGGAGCCTCACCTTGTCGATGGAATTAAACCCTGTCATCGTCCAAGTGACGGCTTCTACAATTTTCCGCTCGTCCTTGGCATCGTAATGGGCAAATTCCCCGGATAAATCCACGGTTGCCAGCTTTTGATCAACATTTATGCCTCTGACCTTGGTTCCTTTGGGTAAAAGTGCGGTGAATCCTTCGGGCAGCAGCGATTGCCCGGGTCCGCCATCCACCATGTATTCCAGAGCTTCCTTGGCGATTTGAGCGGTTTGCGGCAGATCCATCGTAATGGGGGCGACAAAACCTTTTGGATCTTTAAAATAAAGGGTTGCTTGCATCTGCTTGGTTTGATCCGCATTAGTCACGCTTGCCATTGCCGCTTCATTGTTCATGTATTGGTTTTCCACGCCGGCAGGCGGCGGATCGATCTGCTTCGCAGAATCATTGCCCTGAAACAAAGAGCATCCTGTCATCAAAACCGGCAGGGCCAGCAGGCATGCCGAAGCGATCCCTCGAATCCAGCGATTACGATTCATATGTATTTCCCCCTTCAGAGAATTTGTACTATTATGTATACGAGCCTCCGTTCATTTTATAACCACTTTTTGTCCATCCAGGCTCGCCAACCGAACAGCGCAAAGCGGGGTCCGCCGGACAAGGCCGGAATATGGTAAAATATTCCGGCACGAGAATGCGCTGAACGGTTTGAACTTGCAGCGGCCGCAGCCAATAGGAGGGTAAAATATGCCGTTTGTGCTGGTACACCGAAAAACATCGGAGATTTATGCCTGCCGATTAATCAACAATTATGATCTTGAATATTACGGAACGAAATTTTGGCCGGACCAAGACAGCGCCGTACAGGAAGCCCATGCTTTCCTGGCTTTCCGCGGGATTGAAAGCCCACATGAATGGAAAATCGCGGAGCTTGACGAACACAGGCTGAAAATGTGCAATGTTAAGCTGAGCAATGATCCATCGAAAAAATTGTTTCTCGGTGTTGAAGGTCAAATCTCCGCGATCCGTTTCGAAAACCGCTGATTTTCATACGATGTTATAAGATGACGCTCAAAAACCTTCCTCTTTCATAACTTTTCTGTCTTCCAGATCGGTATGAAGAAGAAGGTATTAGAGGTGTATCAAATCCGGACATGGCTAGATTTTCAATTCCCCAAGCCTGATCAGCTCAACGACCGCTTGCGAACGACCTTTCACGTTCAATTTTTGCATCACATTGGAGATGTGGTTCCTCACTGTCTTTTCGCTGATAAACAGCTGTTGAGCAATTTCCTTTGTTGTCTTATCCTGCACCAATAGCTCAAAGACTTCACGTTCGCGATTGGTCAACAAGAACTTACCCTTATGGTCGCTTCCCTTCAATAGTGTCACCCCTCCTTGTTCGGGCTTTATATGAGTTACAAGGTTAAGGGATACAGTCAAATTATAATATGAAGGGTTGCGAACAAAGGTGAGATAGCCGAGAAAAATGGGCGTCATAACTCCCAAAAAAAAGTGCATAAATTATTAGGTAAGCCCAGTTTTTAGCCAACTGGGCTTTTTGATGCATGATTTGTTTGTACACTTATCTTACGTTCGTTCCTCTCGGATAGCCGTAGGGAGCGGGCATGTCGGTGCGGTTAAAATTGGCTCTCTGCGGGAAAATGCGTTCGACCATCGTATTAAATTCCAAAATCATTCCGCGAAGAGGCTGGCCGTTGCGGAAGCGTTGCGCATAACCGGTCATTCTGTTCACAAATTCAGGATTGGCGGATACGAACACGTTCCGGATATCCGGCTTTACCGCCTTGACCTGTTGAGAAATTTTGTTTTTGAGACCATTGGTTACCGTATCGGTGGTGCGTCCATAAATGGTGTCCCGATTTCCGGTAATCCCGTCGCGCGGCGATACCAGATTGCCGACTCCGGCCCCAGCGCCGCCGCCGTTTATCCGGTTATCGGTTAATCCTGTGTATCCGGTCAACCCCCGGGCGCGATTGCGATTGATCACACCGGTTCTATCCGGAGTCCGCATACCATTGATATTTGTTACGTTGTTCCGGTTGCCCACACGCGCATTGTCCAAAACAACCGCAACATAAGCGTTTTTGTCCGTCAGCAGCACATAAGCCGAATCTACCTCGGGCATGCGGGCTATCCTGTCGGCGATCGCCTGGCTCATTTCCATACGGGTATTATTGTGCATGGTCGTATAGTTCGTGCCCCTTCGGTTGTCCCATCTGTTCATGTCCAATCGGTTGTCCAAACCGTAAGGACGGATACTGCGTGTGCCGATCTGGTCGGTCGTTCCCGCTCCTTCACGGTTGGCAGGAGTACAGGCGGCCAACGAAGACAACGCCAGCACCCCCACCATGGTCAGCTTCAGAACTTGCAGCTTCAAAATTGCCCATCCTCCATTCATGATTAATGTATTTTCGCACCCATCTATAGGTTTGATTTTTTCGTCCCAAATATACTGGAGAAAAAAAACCAAAACCGGTGAACACCTTGTAATTCATAGGTTTTTTATCCAATCAGCGGCCGGATTGTTTGAATATGATTAAAAGGCAATTCTATTTAGAAAGGGGAGATCATTTCCGTGACTTTATTGGAGAGAATTGTTAGTAATCCCGCGAATGTCTATGTGGCGAACACAAGAGAAGACGCTTTAGCTGCGGCAATTTCGGGGAGTGGAACAGCAGCAATAGAAATAACCCGTGATCCGACATGGCCAACATTGGAACAATTTACGAACGACAACAGTCAATTTTTAAAATATAACCCCGGACCGCAAAATCCAACTTATGTATGGGACCATACCACTTCTTCGGCTCAAAGAAGAGAGTTTGCAGCCGCAACTAACGCATATACGTTTCAGCAGAGCACCAACGTTACGATCAGTATGGCCGCTTTTGCCGATAATGCGATGCAAGCTCAAATCGATCTGGTTGATGCCTCAGCCGGAACCATTATCTCCTCCAAACCCTTGGGTGTTCTGCTGCAGGGCGGCAGCATGGATCCGGTTACAGGTGTTACAGTTGAAAAACCACAGTTTCCCTACAACTGGCAAAACATCCGATTTTATTCCGTATCGACGGGTACCATTCCAGCAGGCAAATATCAAATCGTGTTTTCTTTTTCAGCCGTGAATTATGATCAATATCCCGGTCGCGCCAACCCCGCGGCCCTGTCTTTTCAAGCCGATGTCAGCGCAATCTTGACTGGAGATTCCATTTATAATCCCGATCAAAACACCTTTTACAGAACAATTAACGAGGCTGTTGCTGATGCGGCGCCAAATGAAACAATCGAGCTGTTGTCGGGGACATACCAGCAGCCGTCGGAATTGGTGATTGACAAACCGTTAACCCTTCGCGGAAGATCGGCTGAGCAAACTGTCGTTACCTTCGACCCGGCCGTCCCCATAGGACTGCGTCTTCAAGCGGATGATGTCACCGTCGAGGATATGCAATTCATCGTCGCCACAGAGTCCTCGGGAGACAACTGGGCGCTGGAGATTCCGTTGAAGGCCGTTCCTGCGGAAGCGCCCGAGGAATACTTCAGCAACATTACCATCCAGCGCGCCGTCATTCAGGGCGGCCGGCGAAACGCGGAAATTGCCGCGGAAAATTTGACGCTGCGCGATACCCAATTCGTTCACAGGGGAGACCTCGATTCAGTGAACATTCGGGTGGCACGGGGTACTACAGCAATCGAACGGAATGTCTTTAACGGCGGAGAGCTTAGCAGAGCCGCTATCACCGTTGGAGATTCGGAGCAATACCTGACAACCGGAAGGTTGCGCGTAGACGGCAATCTGGCCCGCAGTCATGCGGAATTTACCCGCTTCGATCTAAGCCGGTTCCGGGATATTGAAGAATTGGCGGTCATCAATAATACGGTAGAGTATGTGCCCCAAGAGGTTCCCACAAGCAGCGCGGTCACTCTCATGCCTCCGTTGGAATCGCTGGGTTTTGAACAATTGCCTGCGATTCAATTTGAACAAAATACGATCGACAATCCGAATCCGGGGGAAAATCTGGCCGTCTATCTGGACTATCTTCAGGGAGGAATCGCCGTTCCCGCAGAGGGACAAATCAAAGTTTACGACAATGTGTTCAATATCCCCAGACCATGGGGCGTTGAAGGAGACACGGTTTCCGAAATTGCTCCGGTGGGCTTCAGTCCGGAAGCGCCTCAGGGCATCAGCCTGGCAGTGTTTGATTTGAAGGGCAATATTGTGCCTCCGGAAATACCCCCGGTACAATAACCCTGTCAACATAAAAAGTCGGACAAAAGTCCCGGTCGGGTTGAATCTGCACGGGACTTTGATTGATTCGCCTATCTTCTACTTGCGAATGAACTGCTGTGTGAACATTTTACCGCATGGACCGCCATCCGCGATTCCAATACCAATATGAGTAAAGGATGAATTCAGGATGTTCTCGCGATGCCCCTGCGAGGCCATCAGCGCCTGATGCGCCGCTTCCACGCTTCTGTTGCAGGCGATGTTTTCCCCGGCTGAAGTAAAAGAAATTCCGAATTTTTTCATCATTTCAAAAGGGGACCCATACAACGGAGATTGATGGGAAAAATAGTTGCGATCAACCATCTCCTGGCTTTTGATCCGAGCGACCCGCGACAATTCAAGATCCGCAATCAAAGGCTTCAATCCGTTCTTTGAACGTTCCTGATTGACCAAATTGACCATCTGCTGCTCCTCGGCACTCAGCTGCGGAATGCCGGGCTTGCCTGGCGGCTTAGGCGCAGGCGTTGGAGCTGGCTCCTTAGGTATTTTCAAGTTGCCGTAAGCCCACAGAATGGACTGCAGGGTTCGGCTGTCTACTGCGCCGGTAACTGGCAGTCCGTAACTTTGCTGGAACAGTTTGACCGCACGTACAGTAATCGGCCCGTAAATCCCGTCAATCTGACCGGTGAAGTATCCTAGCGATTTCAGCATCCCCTGCACGGCATAAACATCAGGGCCTTGCGAGCCATAGCCAAAAGCCGAGGCGTTGGTTGAAACGGAAATCCCCAAAAACAACACGACGAGGCTGACCAAGAACATTTTTCTTATATGATTGATTTTCTTTTTACCCAATTTTGTCGCTCCTTTTTTTCATTACTTCAAGGTTAATATGCCCAAAATAGAATTGACAGTTTCAAAAAAGATCAGTATGATTTTTATTATAAGATATTAGTAGTTGGTACTAATTAAAAAGGGAGCGATACCTTTGGCTATGAATCATTATCCCTTGACCGGCAATTCAAGCGCCAAGCTGACCGGGATCGGGACTTATGTGCCAGAACGGATATTGACCAACTGCGAACTCGAACAGATGGTGGACACGAATGACGAATGGATTGTACAGCGGACAGGAATATCGGAAAGAAGAATCGCCGGACCTCATGAATATTCCAGTGATCTCGCCGTTCAAGCGGTAATCGATTTGCAGCGCAGATTCAATAAGGAGGTGGATGATGTCGACTTTATCATTGTGGCGACTTCCACAGCTGATTACAGTTTTCCAAGCACGGCAACGCGGATTCAGGATTACTTTGAGATAAAGAGAACGGGCGCAATGGACCTCGGCGCCGCTTGTGCCGGATTTGTTTACGGCCTGCATTTGGCCAACGCCATGATCAGCTCCGGCTTGCAGCGCAAAATTCTGGTGGTCGGTACCGAAACGCTGTCCAAAATTACCGACTACACCGACCGGTCCACCTGCATCCTGTTTGGAGACGGTGCAGGTGCGGTTCTCGTTGAAGCGGACACCGAGAACCCCGGCTTTTACGGATCTTCTTGGTTTCTTACAGAAGGCGGGGAGGGTCGGCAGTTATACCGAACCGCTCTTTCGGAAGAATGGAAGGACACGCAGCTGTCCGGCAACGGAAAACTGGTTCAAAACGGACGAGAAGTGTATAAATGGGCGGTCCGAAACATACCGGAAGGCATGCAAGAATTACTCCGGCAAAATCAGCTTGGCTTTGATGATATCGATTGGTTTGTGCCGCACAGCGCAAATTTGCGGATGATCGAATCCATCTGTGAAAAAAGCGGATTTCCGATTGAGCGTACGCTTTACAGCATGGTTCATTATGGCAACACTTCCGCCGCAAGCATTCCTTTGGCCATCGACCTCGGCATCAAACAGAATAAACTCCAATCCGGGGACTCCCTGATGCTTATTGGTTTTGGAGGCGGTCTTGTGGCAGCGGGACTGATTGTCCGCTGGAATTGAATTTGCCTGTCTCAACAAACGAAGCTGCAGAATTGCAGCTTTTTTTATTTATGTCTCCTCCAAATGCGGATATGTGAATACCTTATCTTCACAAATTTGGGTGGATCACAGTGAAATCCTGTTTGTCTCAGCCATATAAATACAGTACTTAAATTTGAAAAATCCGGATTTACACAGGAGGTTGAGACGAGAATGACTCAAGGCCCGACGCATCATCCCGGCAGGCACACAAGCTATTCGAAATTGCGAATCCTCTATGTGACTTCCAATACGACGGTGGCCTTCCAAATCATTAATCAAGGCGTCATCGAGAGTTTTCACAGCGTTGTCCGTGAAATACGTGTCATCAATGCAAAGAAGCTCAATGTACTGAATACCGCTTTGGAAATGAAACCCGACTTGGTGCTTTTTATATCCGGCAATGTGATCAGAGTGGACGAACTGCAGGAACTTCGCAAAAGAAACATAAAATCCGCTGTGTGGTATACGGACAATCCTTATAACACGGACTTCATCGCGGAAACAGCGCCCCATTACGACTTTGTCTTTACAACAGAGATTGCTTGCCTCTCTTTCTTTCACCTGATTGGCTGCAGCCGGGTTCATTTGCTGCCCCTAGCCGCAAATACCAGGGTTTTCTATCCGAATCCCCCCGGGGCACAGAAAATCATCGATATTTGTTTTATCGGTTCAGCCTGGAGCAACCGGATTCAACTGATCGATCAATTGGCTTCTTATTTATACAACAAAAATGTATTCATTGCGGGACCGGGATGGGACCGTCTGGCCCATTACAATCAGCTATCGGGCAAAATCCATAATGACGCGCTTGAAATGCACGTAACACGTGCTTATATCGCCAAATCAAAGATCGTCATCAACAGCCACAGAGCTTACAATGAAAGCTTTGATACCTTAAACAGCCGAATGATTTACGCGCATTCCGCCAATCCTCGGGTATTTGAAATCTGTGCCACCGAATCCTTTCAATTATCCGATAATCGGGCAGATCTGGACCGCTGCTATAAAGTCGGAAGCGAGCTGGATACTTACGAGAACGCGCAGGATTTGATCCATAAGATTAAATATTATTTAGCCCATGAAAACATACGCAGGGAAATCGCCTCAAACGGCTTAAAGCGGACCTTGAAGGAACACACCTATCCCCACCGCATCAAAGAAATCCTATCGATTGTTTTTGATTGAACATTTCTTGAATGAAAGGAGCGTACAGGATGGCTTCTCCTTTGGTCAGTATCTTGATTCCCTCCTATAATCGTCCGGATTACTTGGAGATGGCTCTTCGCAGCGCCCTAGCGCAAACCTATAAAAACATCGAGATTATAATTTCCGACGACAGCACAAATTTTCAAGTCAGGGACCGTCTCGTTCCTTATCTAAGCACACATTCGAATATCAAGTATATTAAAAATAAAAAGAAACTATTTGTAAAAAACTGGATCCGCTGCTTTGCGGCATCCTCCGGATCGTATATCAACTATCTGATGGATGATGATTTATTCCACCCGCAAAAAATCGAAGAAATGATGTCCATGTTCATGCGGTTTAACGATGTTTCTCTCGTCACCTCATACCGGCAGCTCATTGATGAAAAGAATGAACCACGGCCGGGTCTGCAGGCCTCAAGAATCTTCAATCAATTATCGGCCGTTCCAGGAGCAGCATTGGGTAATTACATTCTGACGAACGGCAGAAATGTTGTCGGAGAGCCTACGACAGTGCTGTTCCGCAAAGAGGCTTTGACGGAACCATTCGGCGTATATCATGGCAAACAATATGTATTCAATAATGATTTGGCCACTTGGATTTCATTATTGTCCAAGGGGAAAGCCGTTTATATACCGCAGGAGCTCAGCAGTTTCCGAATCCATTCCGGACAAAATCAGCATGTTCCTTCCATTATCGGCACCAGCTTTATGGAATGGACCGATTTGATCGTCGAATCGAGAAAAGACGGGTTTCTTCGCGATCCTCTGCAGTACCGTTCGGCCTTGTACACGCAATTGCAGAATATGCGCTTATTCCTGCAGCAGCCCAGGTATACGCCATTTCAACAAAACATCCAACAAGTGATGCAGAGAATCAAATTATTGTTATCCAAAATCGAATAAGAGGTGGTCAAAATGTTTCAAAAGAACAATTCCCCGCAGCAACCTGTTTTATTATTTTTGCATGTTCATAAAACGGGCGGCACAACACTGAGAAGCATCATAAACAAACAGTATCCGGCTGAAGAGTGCTTGTTTTTATACGACCAAGAGCATGACATGAGTAACGGAAAATATCCGCCCAACAAGCTGGAGGGCATTCGTTGCATTTACGGACATTTCCACTTCGGCATTCACCGTTTCATCCCGCAGCCCTCCACATACATTACTATGCTGCGCGATCCTGTTGAGCGCGTGGTTTCGCTCTATTATCACGTGACGCAAAATAGAATGGACCCCATTCATGAGCAAGTCAAAAATATGAGCATGCTGGAATTCGCATCTGCGAATAATCGGGAATTTAATAACAGCGATTTGCAGACCTATTTGATTTCAGGAGTATATCCCCCGGATCTTGAAAGAGCAAAGAAAAATATGCAAAAGCATTTCAGTGTGGTGGGCATAACGGAAATGTTCGACGAATCTCTGAAGCTGATGCAGAAAAAATTGGGTTGGCATGATATTTCTTATACCAAAATCAATCAGACGGCTAATCGTCTTCCATTGCAAAGCATTGAAAAAAAGGTGATCGATCAAATTGTGTCACGCAATACACTGGATATTCAACTTTACCGCTACGCACAGCAATTACTGAAGAAACAGCTTCAGCCATGAGTTTCCGCTTCAGTCAACCGACATTGCCCTATCCGTAATGAAAAAAGCTCACCAGACCAGTTGACCAGTGAGCTTTTTATCTTCTTTTGGTTTTCCGGGGCATATCTTGGGGCAGGATGCCTAATTTTTCGTTCAGCCACTGCCGAGCCGGGACTCCCGTCTCCACTTTGCGGATCTCCATACCCGTGATTTTCTCCGTTAATATCTGCTGATGCTTCGCAATCGTACGCAAATACTTGAAGACGGCATCGGCATCCGGTGAAACGGCACCCGCCGCTCCGGCCATTGACTCCAGAATCAGGGACAGAGCTTGCTGGCTGCGGGCCAGGGAGCCCAGAATATCCAGTTTGATTTCATTTTCCCTGCTTAGGATTGACATTAAGATTCCTCGCCGAAATTCAAAAAATCAGCTCCCATTCCCAAACCGCCCCCGTCTTCCTGTTGATGGCGATGAAGAACAGCCTTTAAATTGGAAGCCAGGCTGGTTTCCATTTTTGTCAGCCCATCGATCACTTCAATAATGTGGTCGTGTATTTCAGACGTGAAGGAGAGCTGCCCTTCATGATTCTCGAACGAATCGGCGAAAACATGGTGCCAAACCCAGTTTTTCGCTTTTACCGCTTCCACGGCCTTTGCTTCAAGAATATCCGCAATATGCGATTGAAATTTGGCGCTGGCCTCCAGAATGGAATGAAACCCCTCTTCCCTGGTCACCGGATCTCCCCCTATTCGCCGTCATCCTGGTTTTCCGAAAGCTCATTCATGACAAGCGTCAAATTTTCCGACAATGCCTCCTCCAGATCGGCCAAGCTGTTTAGATAAACAGTCACGCTTTTGGTTATCGACAACGTATGCACCTTGACGGCATCCACACCCTGAAACGGAATTTCCTGATTGGGCATTGTGTTGATGACTTGGGACATCCGGACTGCGATATCTTTTTTCGCTTCAAGGATTCTGGCAAGCTCATGGTGGGATTTCACCATATTTACAATGATGGATGTTATCCGTTCGATCACAATGCAACCTCCTCGAAGTCACCATCTTTCCCATTTAACATATGCCCTGTTGCACCGGCAGGTGAACCGCAAGCACCTATTTTTTTCAAGATGTATATTTATGCTGCTTCAAAAAATTGATGACTAACTCGACGTTCTCATCCAGCTGGCTTTTTTCGGTATCCAATATAAGATCGGGCAGAACAGGCTCTTCAAATGGATCGGAAATTCCGGTAAAATGCTGAATTTCGCCTTTTAACGCTTTACTGTACAAACCCTTCACATCCCTTCGGATACATTCTTTCAACGAGCATTTCACATACACTTTCACATAGTCGGGAAGCTCTTTGCGGCAGTAATCCCTCATCCTTTGATAAGGAGTGAAAAAAGAAGCCAACACTACAATACCGTTTTTGGAAAGCAGTTTGGCGACATAAACAGCTCTCTCGATATTCTTAAAGCGCTCCGATTCCGAATATCCGATATCGTTTGAGAAGTTCATGCGGAACAAATCGCCGTCCAGCATTTCAACTTGTTCTCCGCGCTTGCGCAGGACGGCTACAAGCTTGCCGCAAATCGTCGTTTTTCCCGCACCGGAAAAGCTTGTAAACCATATCACGACTCCTTTTTTCACACCAATTCACTCCCATCGCAATATATTTGCTCCCCGGGACGGCTTGCACGGCTAGATACGAATTTACCTTGCAGGTTTGAAAACAGGCATATTTTCATCCCATTTTTTCTTAAACACGGCAGGAACGCCAGCCATCAGTACCCTGTCCGGAACGTCGTTCATCACATAGGAACCTCCTCCTATGACGGAATGGTCGCCGATGCTGACTTTTTCCCGGACAGAAGCCCCGATTCCCACAAAGCTTCCCCTTCCGATGCGAACATCTCCGCCGATGCTGGCTCCTGGAGAGATTGTCGCGTAATCCTCAATCACCGTGTCATGGCCTATGAAGGCCAGCGCGTTGACAATCACAAACTCGCCGATTTTGCAGCCGCTGGACAGAACGGAATGCTCAAGAACAATACTGCCGGCCCCCACCTTGCACCCTTCTGGATAATGCGCGCTCGGATGCACCAAGGGCGGAGCAATCTGAAAACCGGACTGCTGCGTCTTGACGGCCAGCCTTCTGCGTAAAGCGGGTTCTCCCACCCCGCAGCAAACAATCTGCACGCTTTCGCTGAGGCAAGAGATATCCCCCAAATCGCCCAATACCGGAATCTGTTCCACAATCCTGCCCTTCATTTCCGCTCTCTCATCCAAGAATCCGAGAATCCGGTATCCCAATTGTTCACATAGCTGTTTGACCACTCTTGCATGACCGCCGCTTCCCCAAATGACAAGCTCATCCATACCGGCCCAACTCCTCAACCACACAGCGAATCTCATTCTCGGTCATGTCTTCCCAAAGCGGCAGACTTAACACACGGGAAGCAACCTCTTCCGTGGCCTCCATATCCGACCTGTGGAATGAACGGAATAAAGGATGCTGATGACAAGCCGGAGAAAAATAATTTCGGGCTTGAATCTGTTTGCCGGCAAGATAGTCGACGACATCAAGATTGTCCACTCCCGCGGGAGAAAGAATGGAGAAAAATTGATAAGCGATTTGCCCGTTTTCCTGCTGCAGCACCCAGCCTTGACTCAATAATCCGGTTTCCCGGATCAAATGAACATAGAGTCCGTGGAGCGCCCTTCGCCTGCTTATCTTTTCCGAGAATACGTCCAGTGTGGAAAGGGCGACCGAAGCACCCAGTTCGGACAATTTGGCGTTCAGCCCCTGCTGGAGCGATTCCCTGCTGGTCTCGAATCCAAAGTTTGCGGCCTGCCTGATTTTGTTTATTTTTTCCCGGTCCGCGCTGTATACCATTCCTCCTTCCCCGATGGCAAAGCACTTGGTAGCATGAAAACTGTAAACGACCAATCCCGTAAACTGTTTTCCGAACTGTCCGGATTCACCCGTTGTGCCGAAGCTTGCAGCTGCATCCACGACGACGGGAATCCCCCGATTCTCCATGTCCCGATAGACCGTCAAGTCCATATCGGTTCCGAAAGCAGCATAGGGAACGACCACCGCTGCCCGGCTTCCCAGCTTGCTCAGCACATCATGAAGCTTATTCTCATCCATGCACCAGGTTTTCGGGTCAATATCGATGAAATACGGTTCCAGTCCGCACCAAAGTGCGGCAAGCGGGGTCGCTGTGAACGTAAAGCTGGGCATCAGCGCATATCTTCCTTTCGGCCGACGGTGCTGTGAAATGGCCAAAATCAAGCCCATGGTCGCGTTGCTGACGGTTGTTACAGAGCCTTCCCCGCCGAAATGCTCCTGCAGAACTCGATCCTCAAACAGCGTGTTTAAGGGACCGTAATTGCTGTAAATTCCCGACTGCTCCATCTGTTCAAGATACTTCAGATAAGTGCCGTGCTTCACCAGATTCGGCTTTAAAAAAGGTATGTTTTTCATCAACGCCACTTCCTTTTTCTGGACACAACGTACAAGACATCTTTCTCGGAAAAACCGAACTTCATTGTTTCCGCCAATCCATACCGCTGCGCAAATCGGAATTCATGAACGAAAAAACCGGAGTTTTTCAGACGATCCACATAATCCTTTGCGTAAATCCGCCGATGGTCCGACTGGCCAAACATTTTTTTTCGTGCTGCAGGCGACTTGACCGAAGGATCCTCATAGGTTTCATGCAGGTTCAGAGCGACGGGAACCTGCACAATCCCCCAGCCTTCAGGCTTCAGGACGCGGTGCAATTCTCTCATCGCCTGACAATCATCGGCTGCCCGCTGCAGCACATGACTGGCCAAAAGGATATCAAAATAATTGTCCGGAAAGGGAAGTCTGCGAAAATCAATCCGGCGCAAGCCGGGTCCCGGCGCAATATCTGCGGGAACCTGTTGCAGGTTGGGCACTGAAGCAAGCCAGTTCCGCAATGCCCGCTCAGGCGAAACATTCAGCAGCTTGCGCGGCTCGCCAGAGTTCTTCAGCAAATCGGTTTCACGCTCGATAAACAATTTGTACATCCGTTCCCGGTCCATGGCCCCGCAGGCCGGGCAAACCGCCGTTTGCTTGTTCCACATCTCCCAGATCACTTTCGGAAAATCGTACAGATCCGGCCACGGCACGAACTGTTTGAATTTCGATCCGCACAAAGAGCAGGAATAGCTGAGCACTTCATCCAGATAAGCCACGACATCACGCGCTTTGTTCTTCTCCAACAGATCGTGGCGGTTTCTGGAGGCGGCAATTTCAATTAATCCAGCGCTCATGCTTTGGTGGTTCAAAAAACCATTCCGGACATCGTTCACGCGTTTGAAAACACCGGTATGCATAGCATCCCGAAGCAAAATCAACCATTCATAAATGGCTGAGGTCAGATATTCGATTTTGGTCTGGTTTTGCTCCGGATGCACGCGAAAAAAGCTTAAAGCTTCCGGAATATACACCGCTTTTCCCCGGGATAGGGAAACCCAGGTGGCCAAATCGTTTAAACCATGGTACTGGTTCCCGTTAAAGTTTCCAAATGGTCCGGTCAAACTTTTTCTGCGGAATAAGACGGTGCTGGGCTCCCCAATCACATTCTGACAGCGGCTTAATGCCGTGCTCGCCAATTCCTGGCCGTCGAGCACCCTCGTTTCCGGATACAATCTGGCATTGGCCGGATTATCGGGAAGCGGAACTCCGTTACCGTCGATCATCTGGCGGTAGGAGGTCACCCAATATATCTTGGGGTCGTTGAGCATGAACGGCATCATGGATTCGATCTTGCGAAGATGAAAAAGATCGTCATCCATCAGAAAATTGATAAATTCCCCTTGGGACAACTGCATGCATCGGTTCCAGTTCTGTTCTCCCAGTTGTCGTTCATTCTTCACATATTTGATCTGTGGATGCTGCGCCAAATAAGGAGCGATTAAATCTGCGGTTCGATGATCGGAGCTGTCGTCGCATACAATGATTTCAATATTGCAGTAAGTTTGGTGCAAAGCGCTCTGCAGAGCCTGATGAAAATAATGGGGACGATTATAGGTTGGAATCAGAATACTGACCAGGGGCTGACGACTCATGGCTCAAGCCCCGCTTCTATTCCTTTTGCAAATCCGTCGTCAAATCCTTTGTCAAATGCGGCTTGAAATGAATTTTGGTGGTCTGCATCGAAATTTCCGTTTCTTTCCGGGACCGGGCTGATCTGTTTTTTTCTCCGGAATAGTTTCTTCCGGTTCGTACGTCTTTTGAACGTTTTTCGGGTACGGCTTTTGACAATTTTAAGCTTTTTGACACTTTTTATTCTTTTTGGACCTTTAAGGATTCTCCGTTTTTTTGCGGGACGTCCGCGAAGCTTTTTGTTTCCTGGCGGACGGAGCCGTTTTTTTTCTCTCACCTTCATCCCTCCTGTCTATTAATCTGACTCAACCGAACAGTGTTGACAGCAGTTGATGGATGCGCGCCGGATACGTGTGATCCGACAAAGTGCGTCTCAATCCGTTCCAAGCAATGGTCCTTCGTTCTTCCTCATGCTCGAGATAATAATTGACTTTTTGAATCAATTCCTGAGGAGTGGCGTACGTTTCGATCTCCTCTCCGGGAATATACATGTTTTTCAAATCGCTTCGGACGTCAGTGAGCTGCAGTGTGGCACACGCATTGATTTCAAAAGTTCGCGGATTCACGGAAAGGGCGGGAACTTTGTATGTCCGGTTTGAATTCCAAGAATCCTCCTCAATGGAACGGTGCAGGTTGATGATAATTTTCGAACCCGAATAATAGTCCGCCGTCTTTTCCGGCGACATCCAATCATTCAGGGCCACTTTGTCGGAAATCAAATGATAGTTGGGCAGCCGATCCCACCACCACCCGTTGATATGCGTATTTTTTGATGCGAGAAAAGGAATGACCGGATGAAAAAACGTCACCCGCTTCCAATATGCGGTTCCGATAAAGCTGATCTCCTTGCGAAAGTCCTGTTCTACGCGATGAGGCCTGAATACCCGTGTATCTGCGGCAAAAGGAAGATAATAGACATTTCGGCAGCCATGCTCCCGATAAAATGGCACGCAATTCAATTCCAACGTGAAGACAAAATCATAATGATGGGCGATGTCCAATGTATCATCCGTATAATACGGATCATCCGTCAACCAGACGGCGGTGCGGATATTCTTGGACCGGATCGCGTCGGCTTGCTTCAGCGGGAATTTCATGCCGTTCAACACCAGCACGAGATCCGGACGAAGCTTATCGGACAAGGAGGCGACATTCTGAGTCGGCTTCAGAACGACCAGTTCGGCAACCTGGTCGCGCAGGCTGTCGATAACAGCCGTATCGATCGGACTGTACGGAATACCCATACCGGAAGTCACATAGACGATCCGCAGATTCCTTTTCGGAATTGCCGGAGTCGTAGTGTGGCGGGCGATTGCTTCGCTTCTGCCAAGAATATATCCGTTATCCCAACCGCACTGATAGCCTTCGCGCCATCCCAGCATGCTGAAGCCAGCTGCGGTTTTCGCTTGCCCCTTGAGATCCTGAAGTTTCCCGAGAAAAATTTCATTTCCGGTACCGAACTTTTTCCCTGGTCCGTAAATCGTCCTCAGCAGCTGTGTAAGACGATGGACATAAGTATGGCGTTCGTATGTTGTTTTCAACCCGCGCAGCGCAATCGTTTCCCGCAGATGCTCGTTGTTCAGGAAAAAATCAATTTTTTGCAGCAGCTCCTCCGCAGAACCGAACGTTTCGATATCCATCCCCGGCGTATACAGCCGAGCGAGGTCATGCCGTACATCCGTCAATTGAAATGCCCCGCAGGCGGAGATTTCGTAGGTTCTCGGATTAATCGACAAGGCTTGGATTCGATCATTGTTCATGCCGCTGTCCGGATCCCGATGAAGATTGATCACGATTTTGGCTCCGTTGTAATACCGGACGGATTCCTCCGGGCCCACCCCGCTGAGAATCACGCCGTCCTTCAGCCAATGGTAGTCCTTCAACCTACTCCACAGCCCGCCTGCGAAGATGATTTTCCTTCCTCTCAGCCGGGGGGTAATCAGGTTAAACATCTCGATCCGGTTGCCAAACCCAGTTCCGATGAAACAAATATCCGTATGGTAATGCGGGTCCATTCCCTCTGGTTTGAATACTGCAGGATTGGCCGCCAAGGGGAGGTAGTGCACGTTTTTGCAGCCTAGCCGGCTGTAATAAGACACGCAGGCCAGTTCATGGGTGAACACATAATCATAATGAAGCGAGTAAGCTTTCGTCTTGTCGGTAAAATAAGGATCATCGGCAAACCATACCGCGGTTTTGAAGCCCTTGGAACGGAGTGTATCGACCTGGACCACATTAAAGCCGTGTACGCCGTTCAAAACCAGCACCAGATCAGGGCATTCGCGCTGGGCGATCGATACCACATCATCAAAGGGGCCAACAACAATCAATTCTTCGACCAGCCCTCCCAGAGCATCGATAATTCCACTGTTCACATTGAACAGGCCTTCCTCAACATACAGCACTTTCAGCTTCCAATTTTCCGCATCCGGTCTGGAGAGGCTGCGCAGTACCGACTCACGGCGTCCCAACTTGTAACCTGAATATACGCCAAGCTGGTAACCGTCACTGCTCTGTAGGACGGCGGGCCGCCGCACACGCCGGATTTTGGTGATTCGGATTGTCCTTTTCCGCCCCGGGCTCCGTTTTTTTATCATCTACATTCCCTCCAATCTTGAAAATTCGCATCTGCTTGCAAGGAACATCGATTCAGCGAAATTTTGTCTGCCAATTGAAGCCGATGGACTCATCATCATACGGAATCCGATGTTCATCCGGGTTTCGCGGATCATAAGCGGTATTTGTAAAGTAGATAATGACGGCAGGCATATTCCCGAGGACGCGATATCCATGTGCAACGCCCCGCGGAATGAAAAGAAGACACGGATTTTGTTCCCCTAAATAGTGAACATCCGTCTGTCCGAATGTCGGCGACTCACGGCGCAGGTCATGCAGTACAACTTGGGCGTTTCCGGATGCAAAATGCCAAATATCGTCCTGATGCTCATGATAGTGGAAGGCCTTGATCACACCGGGATAGGACATCGATTGGGAAGCCTGGCCGAATCTCTCGAACATTGCGTCATCCTCCCGGAGCAGTTCCGCAAAATATCCCCGGTCGTCACAATGCTTGATCAAGCTTTTCGTTCTTACACCTTCGATCATCGTTTCTGGTCACCTCTTCGATTGCTTGAATTCCAATGCAAATCCTCATTGATAAACGCCCTCAGCGCCGAACGCCAATTCCTGATTGCAGGCAGTCCGCTTACTCGGGCCGCCAGCCCGTCGAGCGGTGCATAGGCGGGTCTTGCCGCCGGCATCTTAAACTCGTCGGCTCTTGCAGGCAGGAGCTTTACCCCGTCCGCTCGGATGTCTTCGAGAACTGCCCGCACCCACTCGTACCGGGAGCAAAATCCTTGGTTCACCGCATGATAGATTCCATATTTGCGGGTTAGAATCAAGAACCCGATCCATTCCGCCAAATCGAGCGTATAGGTCGGAGAACCGATTTGATCGACAACCGCAGATATTTTTCCTTTATCCGAGGCCAGTGAAATGATTCGGGTCACGAAATTTTGCCCGGCGATCCCATACAGCCAGGCGGTACGGACGATATAATAGCGGCTGCAGAACATCTGGACGTAGTGTTCGCCGGCCAGCTTGGATTTTCCGTAAACATTGATAGGGGAAGGGGTCTCGAATTCCGTATACGGACTTTTCCCCTTGCCGTCAAATACATAGTCCGTGCTGATATACACCATGCGGGTGCCCGCCTGCTCTGCGGCCACGGCGACATTGCGGGTGCCTGCGCCATTAACGGCAAATGCCTGCTCCCGGGCGGATTCCGCTCCGTCTACATCGGTATAGGCGGCAGTGTGGATGATCACGTCCGGTCTAAATTTTTGGACAGCCGACTGGACCGCCTCTTCATCTGTAACGTCCAACTGCCGCCGGGACAGCGCGTTCAGGCGGTGCCGGGAATTCAGTGTGCGGATGAGGTCGTATCCCAGCTGACCCGAGGCGCCGGTAATCATCACTCGCATTGATTGTAATTCGTCCTTCAGCAGCTTTTGGGAAGAATCGTTCATCCGACCGTCCCCCCTTTGTTATATTGGGGATGAGTGTGCAAGTACTCCCCTGAACGGATCCTGCGCAGCCATTCCGGATTCTGCAAATACCATTCAACGGTCTGTTTGATCCCCTGTTCAAAGGAATACCTGGCACTCCAATTCAGCTGTTTGCGGATTTTTTCAGCCTTGATGGCATACCTGCGATCGTGACCCGGTCTATCGTCAACAAACTGAATCAACGATTCCGGCTTGCCCAATTGGCTCAGCACGATACGGGCCACCTCCAGATTTGTCCGTTCATTGTTTCCCCCGACATTGTAAACGTCTCCCGGTTTTCCGCCCTGCATTACGATATCAATGGCTCTGCAGTGATCCTCTACATGGATCCAGTCGCGTACGTTCAATCCATCCCCGTATAAAGGAATGGGCGAATCGGTCATCGCTTGCTCAATCATCATCGGGATGAGCTTTTCCGGAAACTGTCGGGGTCCGTAATTATTGGAGCACCGGGTGACGACGACCGGAAAACCGAATGTCCGGAAATACGCACGGGCAATTAGGTCGGACGATGCTTTACTGGCTGAATATGGACTGTTGGGCGCAAGCGGAGAATCCTCTGTGAAAAAGCCCTGTTCCCCCAGCGTGCCGTAGACTTCGTCAGAGGAAACATGCACGAATTTGCCGACGCCGCGTTTTCTGGCCGCTTCGAGCAGACATTGGGTGCCGTTCACGTTGGTGCGTATGAAGGGCACCGGATTGCGGATGCTCCGGTCCACATGAGACTCCGCCGCGAAGTGGACGACTGCCCCGATTCCTTCGTCCATAACCGATTCGACGAGCTTCCTGTCGCCGATATCGCCCTGGACAAAGCGGTATTTCGGATGCGATCCGATATGCGACAGATTGTCGGCGTTTCCCGCGTAAGTCAGCGCGTCCAAATTGTAAATCATCATCCGGGGATATTGCTCCAGCATGTACAGGATGAAATTGCTGCCAATAAAGCCCATTCCCCCGGTTACCAAAATTTTTGTTTCCCGGTCTGCGTTCCACCGTTCCATCATCCCCTCTCCCTTCCCCGAGAAAGAACATTCTGCGCCTCGTGAAGAGATTCGAACGTTCCCGCATCGCTCCACCAGCCTTCAAGGACGCTGAAGGACAAAAGATCGTTGACAGCATAAGCGTTGTTGACATCGGTAATTTCAAGTTCCCCCCGCTGTGAGGGCTGAACGGTGCGAATGACGTCAAACACGCCGCCGTCGTACATATAAATCCCGGTTACGCAAAAGTTCGATAACGGCTTCTCCGGTTTCTCATCAATTTTGACGATTTTACCGCCGTGAATCAGCGGAACACCATACCGCTTTGGGTCTGGGACTTTCTTAAGCAGTACCATGGCGCCATTGGGCTGCTGCTTGAATCTCTCCACATAGGGTTTCAGATTGTCTTCAAACAGATTGTCACCGAGAATCATGACAAATTTTTCTTCACGTGATATATAGCTCTCCGCCAAGGATAAAGCTTGGGCAATTCCTCCTGCCTCATCCTGAATTTTAAAATTCAAGCTGACTCCCCAATCTTTTCCGCTGCCCAAATAATCCGTATACAGACCGGCGGACTGTTTACCAGTTATCAGCAAAATATCCGTGATTTCCGCTTCTTTCAGTTTGTCTATCGCGTAGTGGATCATCGGATGTTTACCGATCGGAAGCAGGTGCTTGTTCATAAGCTTCGTCAACGGATACAGCCTGGTACCTGTTCCCCCTGCCAGAATAACACCCTTCAATCTCTTCCCGTCCTTTCGTTTAAACTATCGGCCGCCCCCTCCTTCTTCTGAGAAGCAGGGGATCGAAACCCCATTTCCCGATGAATTTTCGGCGGTTCTTTTTCAACAGCAGCCTTTTCCGGGAATTTCCCCGGCCAAAACTGCGGCTTCCGTAATGATGAACGAACACATCGCCGGCCAACATCACCCGGTAACCGGCCAGCCTGGCCCTGTGGCAGTAATCGTCATCCTCGTAATATCCCGGGGAAAAACGTTCGTCCAGCCAACCGATCGTTTCAACAACGGTCCGCCTCATCAGAAAGCACAATCCGACAATCCGGTTCACTTGCAGCCAACGTCGCGGATCGGGGTGGTTCCATTGTTCGGCAAACCGCTGCATTCCTTCCAAGCCGCGGTAAGGAACGCTTGGCACCTTTTGCTTTCCGGTGGCGTAGTTCGTCATCGGTCCGACAATACCTGTCTTCGCATCACTTTGAAGACAAGCGAGCAAACGATCCAGCCAGTTTTTCGTGACGACAACATCATTGTTCAGAAGGAGCAAATTTTTCCCGTCAGCCGCTTTCATGCCCAAATTGCAGGCTCTCGGGTATCCTTCGTTTTGCGGCAATGAGATGAGCAAAACCTTCTCCTGCAGACAGAATTCTGCCGTGCCGTCGGTGGAGCCGTTGTCAACTACAATAATTTGATGGGGAACACCCGTATGCTCCCGGATCGAGCGAATGCATCCGGCCAAAAGCTCTTTTCCATTGTAGGTGGGGATAATGATGCTGGTATTTGTCACCGCTTCATTTACGGATAATAGACTATTATCAAGGATTTCACCGGTTGGGGCGGCAATGTTCGGCGATTCGGAAACGGCCGTTACCGCAGCAAGAGTTTCTGCAGTGACGGGAAGATCCGAATGAAGAATTACCAATCGATCTGTCCTTGCCAGCCTTGCTCCCAGCAACCGAATTTGCTCCATTGTCAACGGTTCGGGAAGAGAAACTATAATCCCGTCGGAATTCTTCCTGGCTTTCTTGAACGTTCGATCGGACGAACCGTTGATGATCACAATCGTTTCCTTCAAAGGCAGCCTTCGAACCTCCTTAAGTACGCCGGCAATAGACTTCTCGTGATTCATGGCGACGATCACTGCCGTAACCGGTTTGGTTGCGGACAACCGTTTCCGGCCGATGCTGCGCTTACCTTTACCTTTCGGACCGATGCTCCTTCCAAGGAGACGACGCTTAGGCGCCTGTCCACGTTTTTTCTCCCTCACGGCTTCACCTGCCATCTTCTCCAAACCCTGACTTGCAGTGTAGTTTAACCCCATTTTATGAACCTCCAAGTTTTTCGTAACGGCTTCTTACCCGTTGTTTGGCATAAAAAAACCTCCTATCGAGGCCCATTCAATGATGAACGACCGCTTGTAGAGGTAGGATTAAGCGATTAAAAAAAGCCTGCCCTTCGGCAGGCTTCGGCAAGTCTTCTCGCTCAATGTTTCATTTTTCCCCGATCGCTATCCAATGGATAGAACCTTCCAGATCCCCATAGTATCCGTAGGAACGAATGATTTCGACCAAAGCACAGGTTTGGCGGCATTCCAAGATGGCGGTTGAACACTTGCAGGAAGTCGGTGTCGAAACTACCGAATAACCCGTTCCGGCAAAAGGCTCGTCAAAATTGATAACGATTTGAGTGCTTTCTTCGCCCCTTGCAATTTTAAACGTCTCAATGCCATGCTGCAGAAGCACGTTGGTTTTTGTGTCAACAGTTTGAACTGGCTGAAAGGCAAGTTTGTCAGTTTTAATAGAACCGGGTGCCAATTTCTCCGTTGTGACCGAACCGTCTTGCAGCAAACTTGTGGAAATCGAATTTTCACAGATTTGCGTTTCTCCGATGGCTGCGTTCCGGATATGCTGTGATTGAATGGCCTGAGCGGCAATATGAGCTCCCGTGACCGAACCGAATTTGATGTGCCGGTCGTTGATGCTTTGGGGAGCTATTTTAGTTTCGTTTACCGAATGATCGGCAATTTTATCTTCCGTAACGCAACCGTCCATTAACACACGCGAATCAACCGCATGGTCTTTGAGATGGATTCCGCCGATCGCCTGCGGCGCGATGTGTTCGCTAGAGATGTTTTCTGCCGCGATATGTTTCCGTTGAACCGAATTCACCGCCAACTTTTCCGTTGTGACCGAACCGTCTTGCAGCAAATTTGTGGAAATCGAATTTTCACAGATTTGCGTTTCGCCGATGGCTGCGTCCCGGATATGCTGTGATTGAATGGCCTGAGCGGCAATATGAGCTTCCGTCACCGAACCGGGTGCCAACTTTTCCGAAATGACACAGCCTTCCTGCAAATGATCCCCTGAAATCGAGCCGGCTGCAATTTGTTCCCCATGAACGGAGGCAAACGCCAATTTTTCCGTTGTAACCGCACCTTTTTGAAGCAATTTGGCGGAAATTGCATTTTCGCAAATTTTCGCTTCACTGATGGCCGCGTCCCGGATATGCCGCATTTGGATCGCTTGATCGGCGATTTGTCCTTCGGTGACGGACTTGGGGGCCAGCTTTTCTCCAGTCACGGATTTATCCGCCAGGTGGTCGGTTGTGATGATTGCTTTCACCAAATGATTGCTGTCGATACTGCCTTCTTTAATATGATAGCCATGAATGGAACTACTCTTGATATGTTTTCCGCCTATCGTCTCAGGCAGGATTTTTTTTCCGCTTACGGAACACTCCGCCAGCTTATCCCGAGTAACACTCCCTTCCAGCAAATGAATTTCCGAAATGCTGTTTTCCCGGATATGAACTCCATGAATCGCATGCTCCGCAATGTGGTGTGTTTGTATGGATTCCGGAGCTATATGGCGAAACCCAATCTCCGCCTCCGCAATATGCTGTCCCAGGACCGCTCCCGGAGCCAGCTTTTCTTGAGTCACTGAAGCGCTTTCCAAATGTGTTCCGGTTACCGAAGCCGGTTTGAGTTTGTTCCCGTCGATCGCCAACTCGCCAATTTTATCGGCAGTCACCGCCCCGTTTTCCAAATGGTAGGACTTGACCGACTCTGCGCTCAAATGATAGCCCTGTATGGTATTGGGAGTGATATGTTTTCCTTGGATCGACTCGTCCGACAGCTTTTCTCCATTAACGGAACCCTCCGCCAATTTATTAGACGTCACTGATTGATCCCGGATATGCCGCTCTTGAATCGCATGTTCCCGAACATGATTCGAGGCAATGGAACCATCTTCAATCTTGTTGCCTGTTATGCTTGCCTCTTTAACATGATCCGTTTCAATAGCTTCATGCGCGATGTGCCATGAATTGATCTGTTCTCCTGCGATATGTTGGCTGTAGACCAATTCGTCAGATAAGTGAAATGGAAGTATGCTGTTCGGTTGAAGATGTCCGGAAACAATACTGGCTTCCTTTATTTTTTCTTTGGTTACCGCTCCATCCGCCAATTTTGCCGTATTCACGACATAATTCCCAAGATTTCCGGAATTTATCGCACCGCTCTTTATTTTTTCCGAGGTAATGGATTGGTCCTGAATCCATTCCGTTGATATCATAAACTTTTGCAGATGCTGGATTTCAATGGCGCGGTCGGCAATTTTCGAAGCATCGATCGATTTATCAGCCAATTTGTCCCTGGTGATGCTGTTGTCTTTCAGTTTTTCTCCAGAAATCGAGCGGTCGCGTATTTTTGATTCTGTTATCGAATGATCCAGGAGATGCTCTTCATCAATCGCGTTATAGGCTATTTTTTGCGACGTGACACAATAATCCGCAAGTTTCGACTGATTCACAGCATAGTCCATCAGCGCATTGGTTCCTACGCTTTGATCCCTTATTTTCATACTGTCGACGGCATAATCCGCTAATTTTTCAGTCGTCACCGCCTGATCGTTGAGATCATCCGTGTATATTACAGGACCTTGAATCGTTTCTTTTCTGTTCGATACCATTTCCAGCGTGTCAAAAGTTGATGATTTTTCAAGCGGCTTGTCACTTGCTGATTCCGGTTCCTGTAAACGTTCATCCGAATGGTTGATTAACCACTCCATCTCGTTTATATTCGGATCTAAAACAACATATCCGTTTTTTGTCGAACCTTTTCCCCGAATGTTCCTGTTTTTTTTCTTCATCGCGTGGCTCCTTTCTTAAATAATGTCATTTGCATATTATGACCAAGAGCCCGCTATTGTCACATAATAGCCTATTTGGTTCAAGCCTGATTTTTCATGGACAATGCATCCCGGTACAACCCTGCCAACCTGCAGGCCGTATGATCCCAAGTGAAATGACTTTTTACCCGGTGTACCCCCATTTCCCCCATTTTTCTCCGCAGCTGCGGATCGTCCAGAAGCTCGCTGACCCGCTCCAGCAGTTCCTGACGCAGGTTTTGCGGATCAACCAAATAGCCCGTGACCCCGTGCTCCACCACTTCCTTGATTCCTCCCGCATTTGTGGCGATAACCGGAATTCCGGCCGCCATTGCTTCGACATTCACCAGTCCGAACGCTTCCCGCTGATCGGACGGAACGGCAAGAACATCACCGAGCAGAAACCATTCGCGGATTTTGTCATAAGGAACGTACGGCACGAACCGGATGTGATTCGGCAGACGTTCGCCCTTCTGATGCAGCATTCTGACGTACGGCGTGATCCGATTTGAGCCGTATCGGGCTCCCCCGACAATGACCAGTACGGCATCGGGATGCCGTCGAATCAATTCCGGCATCATCTCCAGCAGATGATGGACCCCTTTTCTTTGAATCAGCCTGCCGACGAAGAGAATCACTTTCTTGTTCACGAGTCCCTTGTCGACAAGCAGCTTTTGCCTCAGCTTTAGCTGTTCGCCATCCCAGCGCGCAACGAACACTTTCGGGTCCACGCCAAGATGGTTGACCACAATGCGGTCGCGCAAACGGGGAGCAAGTCCGGCCACCTCTTCCCTTAAATAATTGCTGTTGACAATGATTCGGTCGGCATATTGAAGACAATTTCGCGCCTCGGCGGGAGCGATGTGCGGCTTGGAAATAAACGTGGTGGAGTGCAGGGACAACCAAACCTGCTTGTCGGGGTGGATTTTTTTGATCCGCTTTGCAAAACGCGGGCGGTTCTCGATTTGAATAATGCGGGGATTTAAAGCCCGAATTCTTTTATCAGCTGCGTGAATATAATGGCGGGGATTTCGGTAAGAAACCCGTTCAAACACGATTCCATGACGAAGCCCCCTTGAGGGTTGACGGCTCGTCTTTCTTCCAATAATACAAAGACGGATACGCTTGTCGATCGCTTTGCCGACCTGGAAAACGACGGTTTCCACCGAGCTTCCTCTCGCTGCGGGTACGGGAAACGTACCCGGGGTCACGACACACACGTCGAGGCTCATCTTGCCCATTACTTTTCCCCCTTCAATCCGATTGCCCGATTTAACGGTGATGCTTCATTTTATTCCCTGCGGATTCGGAAGCAACAACATTTGACCGAAGACCTTTGATTCTTTATCTGGCAAATGCTGCCGAGCATATGGACATGTGAACCAAGCGGTTCGTCCAATCGCCGCAGTTGTTTTTTCATATGTTGGAAAGAAAGGCATTTACGAATGCGCGGGGTGAGGCGGATGGATGAAAAATATGTGGGGATTCTCTTGAATCAACCGGTTTTCAATGGGATACCGAAAGGAAGAACGGGTCATGAGCGCATCTCGCTGTATGAAGAAAACGCCAAAACATTCGGGCTGACCCCATGCTACTTTCGGCTAAGTGATCTGAAAATCGGCTCTTCCTCTGTTCGGGCCTATGTAAGCGAGGGAAAAAGCTTTAAAAAGAAAACCGTACCCGTTCCGAGGGTGATCCACAACCGGGCGATATTTTTCGGGTCAAAGAGACGCAATAAAGTCAATACATTCGTTGAGAATGGATTTCTCATATTTAACCAATGGAACCGTTACGGTAAACTGACCATTCATCGGCTGCTGATGAAAAATCCGTCGCTTCAAGCCCATCTTCCGGAAACAGCCCCGGCTACGCCGGATTCCCTTTCCGATTTTCTCGGCAAGTATTCTGTTGTGCTTCTGAAGCCCGACAACAGCAGTATCGGCAGAGGCATCATCAAAATCGAGAGGATCCAAAACGGCTGGCTGGCAACATACCGGAATCGCTATAAGAAATGGCGAACCTTGCATTTTACCGACAAGATTCCCTGTTTCCTGCACAAAAAAATGGCGGCAAGGCCTTATCTCGTTCAACAGTTTCTGAACTTGGCCACCTATCGGAACAGGCCGTTTGATTTGCGCGTGGCCGTGCAGCGAAACGGTACGGGAAATTGGCAAATTACCGGTCTGGCGGCCAAAGTCGCAAGGAGAAACCGCTTCTTGACCAATGTGGCCCAAGGAGGAACCGCCCATAAGCTGGAAACCGTTCTTCAAGAATATCCGCATCTGAAGCCCAACCGCATCCAGACATCCATCGAAGATCTGTCGCTGCAGATTGCGGAGCATCTAAGCCGGCATCTGCCCAATCTGGCGGACCTCGGTCTCGATATCGGGCTAACGCCGGAAGGCTTCCCCCTGTTCATTGAATGCAACAACCGGGATCGGCGAATCATTCTGCATAAAGCGGGGCTGTATGAAGAAAACAAGGCGCTCTATCGAAATCCGATCGCCTATGCGCAATTTCTGCATGACCGGCTTTAACCTCGGTCCGATTCCACATAATTTGTCCATGCCGCCGCACTGAGCCGATAAATGGCGTACCCCCCAAATAAGCGCCGCCGGTCAGAAAAAAAGGATTGACAAAAATGCCGTGAATATCGGTCATATATACCGTGCCTTGACTGATAATCTCTACGATTTTGACGGAGGAAACCGCAAACACGGCAAAAGCGGCAAGCGCCGCCAGCAAATGGTGCACCGTCCGCGCGTTTCTCCAGAGAACGCCGACGACCGCCATCGCCAACGGCATGAAGATAATTCCCGCAACAATCATTACGTTCACTTATGCTCACCTCATCACTCCATCTATCTCCTTTCCCGATTGTTTTTATACGTTTTTCTTACCCGTATTGATTTGTCGCTCATTCTGTGTCAAGATAAGCGGAGAACCGTCTCATCTTCTGCTGCAGCCTATTCAGAGCCTCGGAAACAAGGAGAAGCCATTCATGATGAAATCGTTTCTGCGCTTGCTAACGGAACTGACCTCCAGGAAATGGATTTCCAGGATAACCGGCTCTTATGCCAAGTCGAAATTCAGCAAACCGTTCATCCCGCATTTTGCCAAAATATACGGTATCCGCATCGAGGATGCGGAAAAAAGACTGGATGAATACCAGTCGCTCAACGAGTTTTTTACGCGGAGGCTAAAGCCTGACGTCAGGGCCATCGACGGGGACGCTTCATCCGTCATCAGCCCGGTTGACGCCGTAATCACGGGACTCGGGACAATCGAAAGCGGCCGGATCGTCAATGTAAAAGGACAGGATTATACCATCGACGAGCTGTTGAATGATTCGCCCCGTAAAGTCAATTACCGGGACGGGTTTTACTTTGTGCTGTATTTAAGCCCTTCCGATTATCACCGGATCCATGCCCCGATCGGAGGAAAAATCGTCGAGACCGAGCATATTGCCGGAAAGGTGTATCCCGTCCATGATTTCGCGCTGCGGGAAATGCGCAGGGTATTGAGCCGCAATGAACGGCTGATCACCTATATTCAGCATGCCGCAGGGGAATTGGCGGTCGTAAAGGTCGGCGCCATGAATGTCAGCAGCATCCGCTATGTCGAACCTCTGCCCGGCCAGATCAATAAGGGAGACGAGTTGGCCTATTTTGAATTCGGTTCAACGGTCGTCCTGTTAATGGAAAACGGAACATTCCGCTGCCGGGAGGATTTGAATATCGGGATGCCGGTACGGATGGGCCAAAGCTTGGGGAAAATAGAGAAAAAAGTCTGATTCCAAGCAACGCCATTGGAGAGGGGAAACCAGCAATGCAAGCGGCATTAGCCAACCGCCAGGAAATGCGCAAAACCATGTATCACATCTTATTTGCCATCAGCCTTGTCCATCTGCTCAACGATTCGATGCAAGCCGTCATCCCGGCCATCCTGCCCATTCTGAAGTCGTCGATGAGCCTCAGCTATTTGCAGGTCGGTTTGATCGTATTTGCTTTGAACATCACCGCTTCCGTCCTGCAGCCGGCATTCGGGCTGTATACGGATCTCAAGCCTTCGCCTTATCTGCTTCCCATCGGGATGTCGTCGACTTTCCTGGGGATGCTGGGACTTGCCTTTGCACCGAGCTTCTACTTTGTGCTGATGTCCGTCATTATGGTCGGCATCGGATCGGCCGTGTTCCATCCGGAAGCTTCACGCGTAGCGCATATGGCGGCGGGCGCAAGAAAAGGACTGGCCCAGTCCATTTTTCAGGTTGGCGGCAATTCCGGCCAATCGCTGGCCCCGATCATGACGGCATTGATTTTTGTCCGATTGGGGCAGTTCGGAGCGATCTGGTTCACGATCGCCGCATTTACGGCAATCCTGATTCAGTTGTACATTGCCGAGTGGTACAGGCAAATCCTCCATCATACCCATTCACTCCGGGCGAAAACCAAAGCTGCCCAAAGCGGGGCCAACCGGCAAAGAAAGGTTGCCGTTGCCATGAGTTTATTGCTGGTTTTCGTGTTTGCCAGATCGTGGTATCATTCCGCCATTACGAATTACTATCCTTTTTTTCTGCTCGACAAATATCATATTCCGCTGCAGCAGACACAGATTTATATTTTCCTTTTTCTCGCCGCCGGCGCAATCGGTACATTCCTGGGCGGACCGCTGTCCGACCGTTTAGGAAAGCGAAACATTCTATTGTTCTCTATGCTGGGATCTGCCCCGCTGGCCATGCTGCTCCCCTACGCCAACTTGTTCTGGGCTTACGTCATCAGCCTGGTCAACGGCTTTATCATTCTTTCGAGTTTTTCGGTGCTGGTCGTGTATGCACAGGAATTAATGCCGGGAAGAGTGGGAATGGTCTCGGGGTTGACCATCGGCTTGGCATTCGGCATGGGGGCGATCGGGTCCGCTGTGCTGGGCGGACTGGCGGACAAAATCGGGATTGCCGAAATCATGAAGCTCAGCAGCTATTTGCCGCTGTCCGGCCTGGTTGCCTTGCTGCTGCCGACCGATCAAACACTCAGGAAATGGGGCGTGGAGACAGAGAGCTAACCCTGCAGATAATGGTATAGATCCGCTTTGATGTCCACAGCATCGAAGATGCGCATACCCGAATCAACCAAGAAATTGGCAATCTCGGCGCGGATTCCCGTAAGCGTAATCTGAATGCCCATTAATCGGAGGGCGTTGATCATGTTGAGCAAATGACCGGCTCCCGCGATATCCATTCCGGAGATGCCCGTCAAGTCTACAACGAGGTTGTTGATCCTCAAACTTTTGATTTCCCGCAGGATTTTATCCTTGATTTTTCTTGTTTTCCCGTCATTCAACAAGCCGTGCAGAGGAAGCAGACAAGCCGACAGCCCTACTGGAATGAGAACGGCGGAGCCGATCTCCTCCGATTCCCGGCGGATGCTCTCCTCTTCCGCCAAACAGGTCTGATAGCTCTCCACAAATTCAAGCATGCATGTGTCCAACATCACGTGGACATTGCGTTCAAATGCCAGAATTTTGTTCCTGTCATTCGGCCAGGTCACTGTCGCATATTCTTCCAGCGAGCGAATCAGCTCCATTCGGATCAGGTGCAGAAACTCCAGCACTTTCCCGATAGGCACACCACCTTGCGCCGCCGCTTTCGCTTTCGTTCTGGACAGGAGCGTCAGCTCCTGACTCCCGCCTTCCGCAGTCATATCCAGCAAAAGCTCCATCATTTCCGTAAAGATGTGCGGTTCGATCCGTCCACCGGCCTCCAATCGCTTGAAAAAAGGTTCAGCCGACGCTGTCAGCGTTCGGCAGAGCGCTGCTTTATTCCGCCGCAAAAATTGCTTGACGGAGACGCCTTCATCCGGCAATATCTCCGTTGGACCGGATTCAACACCCCGCTCTCCCAAAGGAAAGGATAAAATAAACTCCGTGCCTTCCCCTTCTTTACTGTGAACTTCAATTTCCGCCTCATGCTGGTAAATGGTCGAATATACTTGGGTCAGTCCCATGCCGGTACCATCGGCCTTGGTCGTATAGAACGGAGTGCCGAGCAATTTCAATTGATCTGCCGAAAGACCGACGCCCGAATCCCGTACGCTGACGATCAGACGATCGTCTTTTCCGTAATGCTGCACCGTGATCAAGCCTTCATCGGAAATCGCCTCAAATGCGTTTTTCAATAAATTGAACAGCGCTTTTTTCAGCTGATTCCGTTTTCCGTTAATTACCATTTCGCAATCTCGGAAATCTTTTTCTATACTTACCCGGTAGATTTGATCCTGAAACAAAAAAAGCAGTGATTCAAGCTCCGTGCAAAGGTTGATCGGCTCATAAGGCTCGTCGTCAAAATCCGGCTTCGATACCTGAAGCAGATTCTGCAGCGCGGATATGGCGCGATCGAGCTCGGAACTGGCAATATCAAGATATTTGTGGGAGGTTTGCTCCCTCAGCAGCTGCAAAAAACCTTTTACGGCGGTAAGCGGATTGCGGATTTCGTGTGCAATTCCTGCGGAAATTTGACCGATGTTGGCCAATCGGACCAGGTTGTTTTCCTTATCATTCACATTCAAATTAACTTCCGGTTTGTTTGATTGCAACGAAATTCGTCCCTTCCAAGCGCTTCCACGCATAATAGTTGTGCAAACCGAACAGTTTCCTAATAATTCCCATGAAAGATATTTCCTTATATCTATCGTATATCTATCATTATATAAATTTTATCAACATTCTTACAAGCGTTTCTTGTAAACATTAGTTAAACAAAGAAACCGTTCCGGTCACTTGACAATTGTTTTCTCGATTAATGAAAATACCATTGTCGAAAGGCACGCCGAAAGTGACGTTCCGCAAGTTAAATGCTATAATATTCCCAGAATTAATGTCACTATGCTGGAGGATGGAAAGAATGAACGCTCTTGTCAAGCAGTTGAACGAAACGATCGAACGAGAAAACCCGCATGTATACTCCATGCTGTCCGCTTTGGGCAAAGCCATTTATTTTCCGAAAGAAGGGATTTTAAGCCAATCCGCAGAAGCTGGAAAAAAGGCGACCAAATATAACGCCACCATCGGAATTGCGACCGAAGGCGGCCAACCGATGCACCTGAAAAGTCTTCAAGACCCCTTGTCCGCATTTGCGCCCAAGGATCTTTATCCGTATGCCCCTCCGGCCGGAAAACCCGAGCTGCGCTCCGCATGGAGAGACAAGATGCAGGAAGAAAACCCCGCCCTTCAAGGGAAATCATTTGGAAATCCGATTGTGACGAATGCGCTGACCCACGGATTGAGCATCTTGGCCGATCTGTTTCTGGATACGGGCGACCGTGTCATTTTGCCCGACAAAAATTGGGAAAACTACGAGCTTACCTTTGGCATCCGCAGAGGCGCCGAGATGGTTTATTATCCTTTATATAACAACGACGGCAAATTTAATGCCGCCGGACTTCGCGACGCGATTCTCGCCCAGAAAGACAAGGGCAAGGCGCTGGTCGTGCTGAACTTCCCCAACAATCCGACCGGATATACCCCCGGGACGGCGGAGGGGAAAGAAATTGTCGCCGCCATCCGGGAAGGAGCGGAAGCCGGCATCAATATCGTCGTCGCTACGGACGATGCATACTTCGGTCTGTTTTTTGAAGATTCCATGCGCGAATCGCTGTTTGGGCAGCTGGCGGATCTGCATCCCCGAGTGCTCGCCGTCAAAGTGGATGGAGCGACCAAGGAAGAATACGTTTGGGGATTCCGCGTCGGCTTCATTACTTATGCCGGCCGGAGCGAAGCCATCCTGAATGCGCTTGAGCAAAAAACGATGGGCATCATCCGCGCAACCATATCCAGCGGCCCCCATCCTTCCCAGACGTTTGTGCTGCGCGCCTTAAAATCTGCGGACTTTGCCGCCCAAAAAACAGAAAAGTATAACATCATGAAGGGCCGTGCGAACAAAGTGAAAGACCTGTTGGACAGCGGCAGATTCTCCGATGCCTGGGGTTACTACCCATTCAATTCGGGGTACTTTATGTGCTTAAAGCTGAAGACGGTCCATGCGGAGCAGCTGCGGACGCATTTGTTGAATGAATACGCCGTGGGAACGATCGCCCTCGGCGAAACCGACCTGCGCATCGCTTTCTCTTGCATTGAAGAGGAGAACATTGAGGAATTGTTCGAACTGATCTACAAAGGCGTGAAAGATCTCGAACAAACAGCCTGAGGACTCGAATCCTATCATAAAACGGCATCTGTTTTTGCTGTTCAACTGCGGGCTATCCCTTGAGTCTAAGGGGCAGCCCTTTTTTGCAACAACCGAATGCCCGAATACCAAATCAGCAAAATCCCGGGCACGGCGGCCGGAGCCAACAGCCAAACGGAAGACAGGGAAGCGGCATAGGGAATCATCAGCAGCGCCGCAAACATAATCTGTACGGATCGGACAAACCTGGCCAAGGACTCGTTAAGCAAATGCTTGGGAATCGGATATACCCGAAACCAGAATTCGGATTGATGCTCAAGGCGAACAGCCGACAACTGGATGCCGATAATGTGAATGAAAATCAGCCAAACCGCGCTTTTGGCAAGATCCCCCGGCGTCCAAATTACGGCAAGCATTCCCCCTGCGGCCAACCGCAGCGTCATCCCGAAGCCCTCCGTGCGCGTCCAGGTTTTGGCGTATAAATAAACAGCCGTATTCCGCCGGCGCAATGAAAGCAGATCAGCCCATCGGCTTGCCCAGTTTCGCCGTTTCGGCCGGTTTCCCATGCCCGGCACGTCTGTAAACCAGCCAATCCACATCCAGATGCGGGAAAAAGCCCTCGCTTCCAAGCTCACCAGATGCTGCCAATGGATTCCAAACCGGTCGGGCAGTCGCAATATCAAAACAAATGTCAGCCATACAAGCAGCAGAAAGACTGAAGCTTTCCAAAACTCGAAAACAAACAGCATCCAAATGGATAAACCCGTCAAGCCCCACCGCAGCATGCGAAAAAAAAGCCGTGCCCGTTCGGACACCATCCGGGACTCGGTCCAGCTTGCGGACAAATGAAAAATCTCCATGACGATGAAAACTGCAAGAAACGCCGCCAGCTTGACCGGACGATCTGCAGCAGTACGCACGTATAACGGCCAAACCGCAGCCGATGCCGGAACCAGAACCGCCAGCTTCATGAAGAAGCTGTAAATGAACGCATCCCGAAAATAACCGCGCATTTTCCGTTCCAAGGGCAGTAGATAAACCAGATCCGCAGGCTTCAGAAACGTTCTTGCCTGAATGAGAGACAAGACCGGTGTCAACGCCAAAATAGCAATCGCAAAACCGGGATACTGCTGCGAAAGCTGATTCAGCCAACCGGTATAAAAATAGAAAAACAAAGGAATTCCCAGCAGGAGGAGAGCGCCTAATCCGCTTCTCATGATCAGATTCAGATACGGCATCAGATCCCACCAAAATTGAAAACTTCGCTTTTTCCACAACTCCCTTGTTTCCATTACTACTTTCCACCTTTGACCAACGAATAGAACAACTCCTCCAGCGTTCGGCCCGACAGCCCCGCCTGCCGTCCGATTTCCTCCAATGTTCCCTGAGCCAGGATGCTGCCTTCATGCAGGACGACAAAGCGGTCGCAGAACGTTTCGATCATCGACAGAATGTGCGAGCTCAGCAGAACGCTCGACCCCTGCCGCTTCATCCGCTGCATCCGTTCGAGCAAGCTGCGGATCCCCAGCGGATCCAGTCCCAGAAAAGGCTCGTCAATAATATACAAGGAAGGCTCTGCGAGAAATGCGCTCATGATCATGACCTTTTGGCGCATCCCTTTGGACAAATGCTCGGACAATGTATTCATGCTGTTAAACATGTGAAACTCCTCAAGCAATCGGTCCGCTCTGGCCCGATAATCGCTTTCATGAATGCCGTATGCCATCGCCGTCAATCGAAGATGCTCCCTCACCGTCAATTCGTTATACAGCAAAGGGGTTTCAGGCACATAGGCAAATGAGGAGCGATAAGCTTCCGGATCCTCGTCCAATGTTCTGCCATAGATGCTGATGGAGCCGCCTTGCGGTTTGATCAGTCCCAATATGTGCTTCATGATCGTGCTTTTCCCTGCGCCGTTCAAACCGATCAAGCCTACCATTTCACCCGGATGAACTTGAAAAGATATACCGTGAAGCACGGGTTTGTTCAAACTGTATCCGCCGACGACCCGTTCCAGACTCAAAACCGTTTTCATCCTTTCACCCCCACAGCCTATTATAGCGGACGAAACCGCTCATGAAAAACGGGTCACCGGAACGTGAATCTGCAGCTGCTTCCTACTTAACCGACCTTTCTCCAACCCCGAAATTTTGTATATCGGTAATGTCAAAAAAATGAACTCTCCTGGACGGATATTCGGTCCGCCAAGAGAGTTCCCCGGATCAAAGTATACTAAGTCTTATTGAATTTGGATTTTGTTGACGATTTGGTTCTGGCCCTCGAGAGTAACCCCATGACCGGGAACCAAAAGTGAAGTATCGCCAGTGATCGTGACATCGGAGGAAACATTGTAATTGGTTACCTGTGTTCCTCCATAAACATTCTGGGTTACGGAAATTCCGGCGATCTCACCTTGCGAATTCAGCGTCAAGGAGTTGAACAAACCGTTAACCGTAAATGCTGTATTCTGATCCTCGACCGGAAGAGTGACTTGGATGACTGAAGCCGTCTGATTTACGCCTTGAACCAAAACCTCATCGCCGACTTTCAGATCAGCAAGGGTGACACTGACCCCTTTGCGGAGATAGACGGTGTTCTCATTGACTGCAAATGCCGTACTCTGCGTGTCCTTCGTGACGACAACCACATTCGAACCGACATTCACCGCGCTGATTTTTCCGCTATAATTGATTGTATCATTCACCGATTGAAGAACCTGCAGGAAGGTGATTGCATTGTTTTCCGTGCGGACGAATACCTGATCCCCCGCTTTCAGATCGGAAGCGGCAATAAGCGTTCCATTGCGATAAATCGTTGCGTTGGAGCTGAAGGTATACTGCCCGGTTTGATTTTGTCCGTTTTGATTTCGGCTGAGAGTAATCACGCCGTTGGCATTCACGGCAGTTGTCACAACCGCGGAGAACGTTTCCGTTTGCTGTGCCTGACCGGTAACTTCGATATAAATGATTACATTATTATAGGAACGAATCTTCACCGTATCTCCAACCTGGATGTCGGACAGGGATACTCTCACCCCGTTGCGGAAAACGAATGTATTGGGGTCTACCGTATATGTTGCGGTCTGTCCGTTTTCGTTCAGGGTCAAGATGTTGTTCTGAACGGCACTGCTGACGGTGCCCGTGATTTCATTGGAATTGTAATCGGGCATCTGATTCCCGGTTCTGTCCAGCAGCGCGGCGAGCTCCGCCCGTGTTACCGGCTTGTTCGGCTTGAACGTTTGATCGCTGTATCCGCTCACCAGATTTTTCTGCACCGCAAGCGCCACGTAGCCTCTCGAGCCTGCCGGAATGGCATCGGCATCCCTGAAGTTAAGCTCTGCGTTCATCATCGCCTTTGCTTCATTCTCCAAGCCGAGTGCCTTAATCAGGAGAACCGTCGACCACAGGCGGGTTGCCGGTTTGTTCGGAAGTACGGCATTATCGTTTTCGTTGAACAAATCATGCTCCAGCGCGACAGCCACATAGCCTACAGCATTCGGATACTTCTGATAAATCAGATCGGCATCCTTGAAGCTTAATTTGGAGCTCATTTCCGCCTGCGATTCGGCCTGATCCCTTAATCCCATTAATCGCACCGCTGCGATGATGGCCTCAATTCTGGTGATCTGCCGGCGCGGTTGGAAAGTCCCGTCGTCATAGCCCTCAAAGACCCGTTTGGAAGCAAGGCGTGCGATGTTTTGCATCACCCAGTCGAAGTTTTTGTCCAAATCCTTGAACTCCAGCTTGATTTGCACTTTTCCATTTCCATGAAGCTTGAATTGATTATGGCCACGTCCATTATTGCCTTTTCCATGATGGTCTCCGTCAGCAAATGCAGATGCCGCGCTTCCGAAGATCATTGCTGCCGATAATCCCGTGATGACGACTTTTTTGAATGCTTTCCCCTTGTTCAAATGATCTCCCTCCCGTTATCTCAAAAATGATGGATTGTGTTGAACATTCGCGAAATGTTCTTTCGCTCATAGATTTCGGGAGTGGCTTTTCAGTTGGGGGGGTAGGCGGGCAAACTTGGGCATCGCGATGAAATAACCCCGAAAAAGCAAAGATCAATTAAACCGCTTGAACCTTTGCCGCCAACAGTAGAACTAATTTCATCGCGAGCCCTTATTCTTCATTTCTTTTGGCTTTCAGCCATTGGGGAGCGCCTTTGTCTTTCTTGTGCTTTCCCGTGGTCGATGAGACATGTTTCCCGAAGACCGCGCCGGTTTTGCCGATATGCGCAGATTCTCCCGCGGCCGCACCGCCGTCGTCGCCTTTTTTTCTGATCATGCGATGCGGCTTCCAAAGATTGCGGTTCGCTTCCCCATGATCCTCGCTATGCCCGAAGGCGGCGGCGCCGGATTTTGCGATGCGGCTGCTGCCTGACGCCATTTTGCCGCGCTCGCTTCTTGCTCCGGGAACAGGACGGGACTCTTCTCCGGAAATCAATTCACCCCGAAACATACTTTTGGACTCGATCCGGATGCCCAGCGACTTTTCGAATTTGCGAAGAAAGGGGATCTCCCTTGGCGTCACGATGGAAATCACAGTTCCCCGGGCTCCCATTCTTCCCGTGCGTCCGGCACGGTGAAGATAATGATCGGCCTCCGCCGGAAGATCAAAATTAAACACATGCGTCAAGCCTTCGATATCCAGACCCCTTGCCGCCACATCGGTTGCGATCAGGATTTGCGCTTTCCCGCTGCGGAAACGGTTCATCACCTTGGAGCGATCGATCTTTAATGCATCGCCGTACAGAGTTTCCGCGGAAATCCCTTTATACTCCAGCTTCGCCTTCAGCTCGGCAATCCGGTTCGCATCATGCACAAATACTACGGCCGAGCCGGGTTGATACAACCGGATCGCCTTTCGCAGCACATCAATCTTGTCCCTTGGCTCGCATACAAGGGAGACATGTTCCAGCGTATCGGGAACGCGGGCTTCTTCCTCCATCCGGACCCGGACAGGCTCGCCCATCCATTCGGCCGCCAGCCGCTCCAAGGCCTTCGGAATCGTCGCGGAAAACAGGGCGATCTGTCTGTCTCTCAGCAGCCGGCGCAAAATATCGCCGACCTCCCCGATAGATCCCAACGCAAAGACTTGATCCGCTTCATCGACGACAATGCTCCGCACATAATGAACCTTCAGCTTGCGCAATCCGATCAGCTCCAGAATCCGCCCCGGCGTTCCGACAACGATCTGCGGATGCCTGCGGAGCTTTTCCATCTGGCGCTTGACCGCCGTCCCGCCGATCAGCATTTGCGCCTCAAGCTCGGGACTGAAACGGCCGACCGTCTGAATCACCTGCATGATTTGAACCGCCAGCTCATGTGTGGGCACGACAATCATCGCCTGAAGCTTGTCTTTGTTTTCGCTCAAATCAAGCTTCTGCAAGAGAGGCAGCAGAAATGCCAGAGTTTTCCCCGTACCGGTCCGGGATTGCGCGATCACATCGCGGCCCTCCAACAGTGGGGGAATCGCTTGTACCTGAATGGGGGTCGGTATGGAAATCTGCATTTCCTTCAGGGAACGGATCCATTCCTCTCCGATACCCAACGTCTCAAAACCAGCCGTCATAAAATCCCAACTTTCCTGTTAGTTTAGCGCTGCTTGCCGATCCATGCGAAGATTTCTTAGAGCGCCCTGCTGTCCTCAGCCTGCGGAAACACATGGCCCAGCCCCGGATAAATCCCCAGCTCATGGGCGATGCCCCGCTCCCGCAGCGCCTCCGACAAGCGGACGGCATGGCTGACGCCGACTTGCACGTCCTTTTCGCCGTGAACGATCATCAGCGGTGTCCTGATTTCATCAATATAGTACAGCGCAGACCTGCGGCGGTATTCTTCCGGCTGCTTGCGGGGGATCTCCGACCACCCGCCTGAGCATTCGCATCGTCACAATTCCTTCCGTAGACGGAATAATATGCCATATTTTGATTGATAATAAAGCGACGATAAAAAGGAGGTGAAACGCTTATGGCCCGAATCGCCGTTGAAGAAAGCTTGAGCGACATCAAGCAGGCGCTGCAAAACAACGGACACGAAGTCATTCCCATGACTGCAAACAATCTTTCGAACATCCAATACTTGGTCATCACCGGTCAAGATAAAAATGTAATGGGTATTTCGGATGTGGCGGCAAACGCGTCGGTCATCAATGCCGACGGTCTCACTGCGGAAGAAGTGGTGGAGCAAATTGACCGGAGAGCCGGCAAATGACGGGTCACAGGCCGACCCGGCTGGCCGGCGAAAGTCTTCTGCGGAGGTGAATACCTCCGCCTTTTATTTAAGGTTGATCATCCCCGACATAACGCGATCGAACAGACGGGGAAACAACTGGAACAACTTCACGCCTGCCGCAGCTGTGAACGGCACGTTGACTTCCGGCTGTCGGGTCCGGGCGGCCTTAAGCACGATACGCGCCACTTTTTCCGGACGAAGCATGAACCAGGCCACATTTTTTTTGTACTGTCCCGACGGATCGGCTTGATCGAAAAAGGGCGTATCAATCGGCCCCGGATTGATCAACGTCAAATAAACTCCCGTTCCGGCCAATTCCTGCCGAAGGCAGTTCGTAAAGCCGATGACGGCATGCTTGGTCGCCGAATAAGCGGAAGACTTCGCCGAACCGATTTTTCCCGCCATTGAGGCAATATTGATAATATGCCCATTTTGGGCATCCAGCATATAAGGGAGAACTGCTTTCGTACAGCGGACGGTCCCCAAATAATTGACATCCATCATTTGTTCAAACTGCTCCATCGGCGCCTCCGCAAAACGGTTGAAAATGCCGTATCCCGCATTATTGATCCATATGTCAATTTTGCCATGACGGTCGACAATCCGCGCGGCGGTCCGGGACGCTTCCTCGAACGACGCGACATCAAGCACGACGGCCTCTTTGCTCCCGACAACCTGATTCGATGCTTCCGCCAGCTTCTGCTCGTTTCGGGAGAGCATGACGACATGCGCCCCGTTCGCGGCAAACAGCTTTGCCATTTCCAATCCGATGCCGCTGGATGCCCCGGTAATGGCCACCACCTTGTCCTCAAGCATGCGGGTTCCTCCTTCACGAAAAGCTGCCGACGCAAGAAAAGAAAGTGGAAGCGCAGCGCCAACCACTTTCTTTTCTTTTCTGTTACTTTTATATTATGTGATCAGCACTTGAATGTCCAATTCTCCGATATTCTCCATGATCAACGGAATCGTCAGCGCCTGCTTTGGCACAAATCCCGCCGCTTCGGCCGAATGGATGACCTTCGGAGGAGTAATATCGACTCTGAATCCCTGATTGTAAAGGATCGTGCTGGCGTTGCCGCTGATCATGTTGCCTAGTTCGGAAATCGCGCTTTGTCCGATCTCATCGATTTCCGTAACGACAAAGCCGCCCATCATGGCTGAGATCATCTTTATGGCCACCGCTTCATGAAGTCCGAATACGACGTCACCCTCAACCTGTCCGGTCATCCCAATCTGTATCCATATGTATTTTTCGGCCAACTTCACCGTCTTTACGCTGAGTTCACCGGCCGTTGGACGCACATTGGCAACTTGTTCAATGACCAAGCTTGCCGATTCAAGGAATGGGTTAATGTATTCCGCTTTCATCTGGTGGCTCCTTTGCGGCATATTTCGAAAAATGGTAAAAAAACAAAAATGTTGTCGAGATTAATTATACCGGACTTTTCCAAACAAGTACATATATTTATGCTTAAAAATGTATGAATTTGCACTTTTTTTAACATTATTTTGCATTGAGCCCGTCAGCTAATCGGCGACCTGTTTATTAACCTGTTTATTAAGATATATGTATTCTTATCCATTATTTGTTACATAAATGACATCTTCCTGTTAAGGACCGATAATATTTATGCATTAATATAAAAGGCAAGACCCCCTTTTGAATATAGTTTCACCTTGAAGACCCGTTCCCGTAGAACGGGCCTTTTTTTGCCCTCACAGCTTTGTCAAATAGCGCTGCCTGCGGCGGAAAAATGCCCATTCCCGAAAACCGATTTCTTTAAGCCGGTTCCGCACCAGCTCAAGCTCATCCCCGACCCGTTCCGGGATGTGGGCGTCCGATCCAAGCGTCACCTTCACGTTATGGAAAAGCGCCCGTTCCAGGACGTCGTCGGAAGGATACCAGCCGCCGGCTTCCTTCGTTTTGCCGGAAGTATTCACTTCAATAACCACGTCCGCTTCCGCAATCACTTTCAAAGCGCGGTCCGCGGCATCGGTCGGGAGCTCGGAAAACTGCGGATAAAAGCCCTTCATCGCGTCGATATGACCCAGGATATCGAACATTCCGCTTTTGGCCGACAGGATGATCTGCTCATAATAGTCTTGCTTCACTTGTATACGCTGCTTTTCATTCAACTTTTTCCATCTATTGCGGTTGAAAATGCTCATGCCCCCGATTGCATGAACCGAACCGATAATAAAGTCCAGCGGATAACGTTCGTATTCCTTCCTGTAGACCTCGGCGCTTTCCGGGAAAAAATCGGATTCGACCCCGAGCAGGACTTCAATTCTTCCGGAGTACTCCTGCTTTAACCGGAGAACTTCATTGACATAACGGGGAAATTCACTTTTGGCCATCGCCACTTTCGGATGAAGGTGATCCCGCTCGCTGCCAAAATACGGGCTGTGATCGGAAATGCCGATCATATCCAACCCCTTTTTCAGCGCGGCCTCAATGTAATCGCGAATCCCCCCTTCCGCATGACCGCATCGATCGTGATGCGTATGAAAATCAAATTTCATGATGTGATGAACCTCCAAATTCCGTTATCACGTTGTCATTCCGATTCTCCGAAATGCATCAAGTCCGGCATTCCCTTCAAATCGTTCAAAAACTGCTGCATCGCGGAATTCAAATAGCGCCCGGACTTGTAGATAACTCCGACTGGATGGATAATTTCCAGCTCGTTCACTCTGATCATTTTGAGTGTGCCCATTTTTGTTTCATTGGCAATGGACATTTTGGAAATAATGGCGGCGCCCAAATTCAATTCCACCATCCGCTTCACTTCTTCACTGCTCGGAAGCTCCATTACGATATTCGGAACAATGTCGAACTTCCGGAAAATCTGATCGGCAAACCTTCGACCGGACGTATCCGGGGTCAGCATGATCATCGGAATATCCCTCAGCGATTCCACCGTCGTATGATTCAGCTTGGCCAGCGGATGCTTCGGAGAGACAACCAATTCAAAAATATCATAGTACAGAACCGAAGTTTCCAATGCCGGATTTCGCTCAAACAAATAGGCGATCCCGATGTCGACGGTGCCGTTTTCCACATTCGTCATGATTTGCGAGGAAGGCATGGAATGAATGGTCGTTTTAATATATGGAAATTGGTCTTGGACATACGAAAGCACGCGCGGCAAAATCTGCATGGCGATGGAAGTCGTTGTACCCAAATGAATGTGCCCCCGGGGGGTTTGCTCCAAATCTTGCAGCTTTTCCTTCAATTCTCCGACGATCTGCAGAATCTTTTCGGCATGCTCAAGAAACAACAAGCCGCTGTCGGTCAGCTTGACCGGCTGATTCCGGTCAATCAGCATCGTTTTAAACTCATCCTCAAGACTCTTGATCTGGGCCGAGACAGCTGGTTGGGTCAAATTGAGAATTTCCCCGGCTTTTCGAAAACTCATCGTTTTGGATATGGTTATTAGTGTTTCCAATTGATTCAGATTCATGTTCACCCTCCAAAATAGGATGTGCTTATCAAAAATTTTACTATAATAAATTTTTTTTATCAAAATAAGGGCTGAAAATGAGGGAGTCTATTCATCATGTGGTTTATTGCCGCCGTTGCCATCGCCGTCATCTTCGGCGCCGCCGGTCTTGTCATGAAAACCAGTCAGATGCGGGGAGGTTCGTTAAATTCTTTGTTGCTGGGCCTGTATCTCACCGGCGCGTTCGGGTTCTCAACTGAAAGCGGGCTTGAATTAACTTTCTGAACGCGAAAAAACCGTTAAAGCGTCGGTATTTTTCGCTTTCAGAAACAGTACAAGCAGCCCGCTTTCAGTATATATCAAACAGCTCGCCGGAGCAGTCTCTTGACTGGACGGATTGGAGGCTATGGTTGGCGGGACTTGTGATTGGTTCCGCGGAATCATCATGCTTCCGGCCAGAGTCGCGATGATCTCGATTCGCAGGAAAGAGCCGCTGACGATTGCCGAGAAAAAATGGTTCTTGTGCGTAGGATTGGCCAACACACCGATCTTGTTTTGGGGCTATTTGCTCTCAGCTTTCTGGTTCGGCGGAGCCGCCTATTCTTCATCCTCCCGGCCCGGAAAGCCTTCCGAGTTGGCGACAGCGGTTTCCACCGGCTTCAAAGGGGTCTGCTCGGAGGAATATTGTCTTACGGAGGGCTTCAATTATACTCCATCGCTCTGCAGATGGGAAAAGCGAATGTCGTGGCCCCGATCTTCGCAGCAAACAGCCTGATCATGGTTGCCGGTTCCATTCTGATCGACAAGGAACGGCTGACCATCGTTCAAAAAACAGCCGCAATTGTGACTAATAATTGAAGACCACCTTGCCGGAAACACCAGAACAAGGTGGTCTTCCCCGATTTATTGGGTCAACCATTTTTTAAACATATGCTTCGTCGTATCCCAGTTCATCGCCGCAATGGAAGTCGTTAACGGAATCCCTTTCGGGCAGGAGCGAACGCAGTTCTGCGAGTTTCCGCAGCCCTCGATGCCGCCGTCCTGCATCAGGGTTTCCAGGCGTTCCTCTTTATTCATTTCGCCTGTCGGATGAGCGTTAAACAAACGAACCTGAGAAATCGCAAAAGGCCCGATGAAGCTGGTTTTCTCATTCACATTCGGGCAAGCCTCCATACAGACCCCGCAGGTCATGCATTTGGACAGCTCGTAAGCCCATTGACGCCTCGTTTCAGGCATCCGCGGACCCGGTCCCAGATCGTAAGTGCCGTCGATCGGAATCCAGGCTTTCACCCGTTTCAACGCGTCAAACATCCGGTTGCGGTTGACGATCAGATCGCGAACAACAGGGAACGTATGCATCGGAGCGATCCGGATCGGCTGCTCCAGCTTGTCGAGCAGAGCCGTACAGGCCTGACGCGGTTTGCCGTTGATCACCATCGAGCATGCGCCGCAGACTTCCTCCAGGCAGTTGGATTCCCAGCAAACCGGAGTCGTTTTTTCCCCTTTGGCATTAACGGGGTTTCGTTGTATTTCCATCAAAGCGCTGATCACGTTCATGTTCGGACGATACGGAATCTCGAATTCTTCTGTAACGGGCTGTGAATTCGGACTTTCCTGACGGGTGACAATCAGCCGGATCGTTTTTGGAGCAGCATTGGTTTCAGCCATGTTTATTCTCCTTTCCTGCCTTATGAAGTCTTCTTATCCGAAGAATAATCGCGCTTCCTCGGTTTGATTAAGGAAATGTCCACGTCCTCATACTCAAACTGCGGTCCGTCCGGCGTCCATTTCGCTTTGGTCGTTTTGAGGAAATTCTCGTCATCCCGCTCGGGGAATTCGGGCTTGTAGTGCGCCCCGCGGCTTTCGTTGCGGTTCAGCGCGCCGATGGTAATGACACGCGCCAGCTCCAGCATGTTCCACAGCTGACGGGTAAACGAGACGCCTTGATTGCTCCAGCGCGCCGTATCGGTCATGCTGATGTTTTTGTAACGCTCCATCAGTTCCAGAATTTTATTGTCGGTTTCCTTTAATTTATTGTTATACCGAACAACCGTAACGTTGTTCGTCATCCATTCGCCAAGCTCCCTGTGCAACTGATAGGCGTTTTCTTTGCCTTCCATCTTCAGCAGGCTCTCGTATTTGTCGATTTGCTTGTTGACCTCGCTGTCATATACGATGCCGGAGATGTCCTCAGCCGATTTCTTCAAGCCTTTGACGTATTCGACCGCCTTCGGTCCGGAAACCATTCCGCCAAAGATCGAGGAGAGCAGCGAGTTCGCCCCCAAACGGTTCGCGCCGTGATATTGGTAATCCGATTCCCCTGCGGCGAACAATCCCGGAATGTTCGTCATCTGGTTGTAATCCACCCACATGCCGCCCATCGAATAGTGAACGGCGGGGAAAATTTTCATCGGGATTTTGCGCGGATCGTCGCCCATGAATTTCTCATAGATTTCAATAATGCCGCCGAGCTTGACATCGAGCTCTTTGGGATCTTTATGCGACAAATCGAGATACACCATGTTCTCGCCGTTGATTCCAAGCTTCATATCGACGCATACATGGAAGATCTCCCGGGTCGCAATATCGCGGGGAACAAGGTTTCCGTATGCAGGATATTTCTCCTCGAGGAAATACCACGGTTTACCGTCCTTATAAGTCCATACGCGTCCGCCTTCTCCCCTTGCGGATTCGGACATCAGACGGAGCTTGTCGTCCCCTGGGATGGCCGTCGGGTGGATTTGGATAAATTCCCCGTTGGCGTACTGCACGCCCTGCTGGTATACCGCACTCGCTGCGGTTCCCGTATTGATCATCGAGTTCGTGGTTCTGCCGAAGATGATGCCGGGACCCCCCGTCGCCAAAATGACGGCGTCGGACTTGAACACGCTAATGGACATATCGCGCAGATTTTGTGCCGTAATGCCGCGGCAAACGCCTTCGTCATCAAGCACCGCGGACAAAAACTCATAATGCTCGTACTTGGTAACCAGTCCCGCCGTTTCCCAGCGGCGCACCTGTTCGTCCAGCGCGTACAGCAGCTGCTGGCCTGTGGTGGCTCCCGCAAATGCGGTTCTGTGGTGTTTGGTGCCTCCGAAGCGCCGGAAATCAAGCAGGCCTTCCGGCGTCCTGTTGAACATAACGCCCATCCGGTCCATCAAGTGGATAATGCCCGGAGCGGCTTCACACATCGCTTTCACCGGGGGCTGGTTGGCCAGAAAGTCTCCCCCGTAGATTGTATCGTCAAAGTGCTCCCAAGGGGAATCCCCTTCACCTTTGGTATTCACCGCACCGTTAATGCCACCCTGGGCGCATACGGAATGCGAACGCTTCACCGGCACCAGCGAGAAAAGATCCACATGAACGCCAGCTTCGGCAGCTTTGATTGCGGCCATCAATCCGGCCAATCCCCCGCCTACAATGATGATTTTGGACTTCGACACGCCCTACACTCCCTTCGCTGTGAAATTCGGATCCATAAACGCGGCAAGCGCCATGATTCCGATAATGGACATGATCACAAACAGCCCCATGGTGACGTAAGTTGAGACCCGCTGAGCCCGCGGACCGACGGTTATCCCCCAGCTGACCAGGAAAGACCACAAGCCGTTGCAGAAGTGGAAAGTAGCGGCGATGATCCCGATAATGTACAGCGTTGCAAATACGGGCTGGGTAAGGATGCTGTGCATCAGCTCACCGAGGCCTTCATATTCCACATTTCCCAGACCGACCTGAACCCGGGTTTCAAACGTGTGCCAAACGATAAAAATGAACGTCAGCACTCCGGTAACCCGCTGCAGCGCGAACATCCAGTTGCGGAAATAGCCGTAATTCGTCACGTTGTTCCGGGCCTGATAAGCGACGTAGAGCCCGTATATCCCGTGATAAAGCAGCGGCAGCCAGATGAACAGCAGCTCCAGAAAGAATAGGAAAGGAAGATTGTGAATCCATTCCACCTGCTTGATGAACGCTCCGTTGCCTTTGGTCGCCTCATAATTCGTAAGGAAATGCACAATCAGGAAAAAACCGATCGGAACAACGCCCAACAAAGAATGAAGCTTTCTCGAGTAATATGAATTCACTGCCATACAGAAGAGTTCCCCCCTCAAAATATATAAGAAAAGCTTCTATCGCGGTCATTCTAAGCAGCCTGACCTCAGGTTTACGCAGTAAACCGCTTCGCTTCGGAAGGATAGAAAGTTTTTCATGCCAATAAGAATTTGCGTTGCCGCGCCCCTTGTAAACTCTTTCAAAATTCAACCACATTCTTCATTTTCCATAAAAAAAGACCGAATTATTCACTTGCAGCCGTCGATTTTGAACATTTTGTGACCCTCAATATCATACAACTTTATCTCTTATAATGGAATTGCCGATTTTTTATTAATTATTATAAAATATAAGCATAAGAAAAACTTCTATCGAAGTCCTTCAAATGCGGTTTAATTGATCTTTGCCATCAATTTAGTGGAAGTTATTTCATCGAGTAAATCTGTAAAGGAGGCTCCGCCATGTTTGAATCCTTGGAGATTTTCGCCGTTGTCGTCGAGCATAACAGCCTGAACCGGGCTTCAAAGACGCTCAATCTCTCGCAGCCGGCACTGTCGCGAAAAATCAAGATGCTTGAAGATGAGCTGGATATCGAATTGTTTCGAAGAATCGGAAAAAAGCTCGAACTGACGGAAGCGGGCGAAACCGCATATGAATACGCCAAGGAATTGAGGGATCTGCAAAAAAGATTCCTGCATGAGATGACGAGATATAAATCGATCGAAAAATGCAGCATCACCATCGGCGCTAGCCTGACCACATTGCAGTCCACCCTTCCGGATCTGATCAGTCTGTTCACGAATGTCGACCCGCATATCGACATTAAACTGGTAACCGGAAGAACCCATGAAATGGTGACCGTAGTCAAAGAAAAAAAAGCGGACATCGGGCTGGTCGCATCAAAAATTGACGACGATCCCACTCTGCAATGCGTTCCGCTGTTTGAAGATCATTTAAGCTTGATTCTGCCCAAGCAGCATGCCCTGGCCGGCAAAAGCTCGGTAAGCATCCATCAGTTAAACGGACTTCCGATGATTGTTTTCTCGAAGGGCACCTGGTACCGCATCCTGATGGATGACCTGTTCCACCGGTTTAAAGTCGTTCCGGAAATCAAAATGGACATTGATTCCTTCGAGGCGATCATCCGGCTGGTCTCCACCTGTCAGATTGCAACGCTGCTGCCGCAATCCTATCTCCGTCCGAATTTGCTGGAAAATTTGGTGCAGGTGGAAATACCGGAGCTGAAGCAAACGATCCGGACCACCTCGTTGATTTACAATAAACACTCCATGTCGAAGGATTGCGTTCAGCCGCTGATCAAACAGGCGCAACAGCATTTTCTTAACAGATGACGATTTGATAAGGCTTTTCGGATTCTCAACCGATGATGATCTTGCCTTCTGGATGGCGGTACAATTCCTTGTCTTTCTTTTTGCCGAGCGCATAGGTCAAGGTAAGCGGCCCCAGCCGTCCGGTAAACATCATGAAGCTGATCATGATTTTGCCGAACAGGGTCAACTTCGCCGTCAATCCCATCGACAGCCCCACGGTACCGAAAGCGGATGTCGTCTCAAACAGGATCATCAAAAATTGGTGGTCTTCCGTGGCCGACAGCACCATCGAGACGGCAACGATCAAAAACAGGGACAGCAGCGTAATGGTGACCGCTTTGTAAATTCTGTCCCGGGCCAAACGATGGCGGAACATGACAATATCCTCTTTGCCGCGCGCCATGGAAATGATTGCACCGACCAGCGTCATGAACGTGGTCGTCTTGATACCTCCCCCGGTAGACCCCGGAGAAGCGCCGATAAACATCAGGATAATCATGAAAAATTGAGTCGCCTGCCGCAAATCGGCGATACTTAGCGTATTGGCGCCCGCCGTCCGAGGCGTAACCGCCTGAAACAAAGACGCCCAAATCTTGCCGGCGAGGTCCAGCGAGCCGAGTGTTTTCGCGTTGGTATATTCAAAAACGAAAACGACCAGCGTGCCGACGGAGATTAAAATCGCCGTTGCCGTCAACACCACCTTGGTATGCAGGGAAAGTCTCCGTTTGTATTTGGACTTTGCGCAATCGACCAAATCGGAAATGACGACAAATCCCAAGCCCCCGGTTACGATTAAAAAAATGGAAGCGGCATTGATCACCGGGTCTTCCACGTAATTCATCAGGCTGTTGCCGAACAGATCGAAACCCGCATTGTTGAACAGTGAAACAGCATGGAAGATCCCGAAATACACCGCTTGTTCCCCATTCATATCCCGGGAAAAACGCAAAGCATAGATCAGCGCCCCGGCGGCCTCCGTACCAAAGGCATAAAGCATGACTTTACGGATCAGCCGGACGATGCCTTCAAGCGAAATCTGATTCATCGCTTCCTGAAGAATCAGCCGTTCCCTGAGCGAGATTCTTTTCCGCAGCACCAGTGCGAACAGCGTCGCCATGGTCATGAAACCGAGGCCGCCGATCTGGATGAGGCTCAGGATCACCAATTGCCCGAACAAACTGAAGTAACTGCCGGTATCCACCACAATCAATCCGGTCACGCAGGTTGCCGAGGTGGCGGTGAAGAGGGCGTCAACCAACGGCAACGGTTTTCCGCTCGATGAAGAAATCGGCAGAGACAAAAGCACGGTGCCTGCTAGAATAATCGAGGCAAATCCGAAGACGAGGATTCGCGGCGGAGAAAGCTGGAATAGCTTCGTTTTTTTATTCATGTCCCGATGGATACCCTCTTTTCACTAACTGGATCGACATATTTCAATGAATATGATTATAATCCCCGATCTTTCATAAGTACAAAGCCGTTTTTTCGAAAAATGTGGGAATACGCCGCACAATCGCCAATCAAAGAATGAGAATCAGCCATATTCAGCCAATTTCTGCCGGTGCTTCAGGTTCGTCACGCATATATACGGAAACCGGGTTACTTTCAGCAGAGTGGAAATGCCCGGATCGAATGTGATAAGTTAGTACGTAGGATGAAAGGAGCGAGGTCATGCACAAACCGTACCGATCGAATTTTTTGCTTTTCCTGCTTGCCGCATTCGGAATCGCAGCCTTTTTCAGCACGGGAGAAACCACCGAGTCTCCTTCCGTCATCTCCAAGGCCCAAGCTGCGCAAAACGCCGCGAGTTTCTTGGAAACCCAATTCGGCACCCGCCCGTCATCTTCCTTCGTCACGTTTCAATCCGATACGGAGCTTAGCGGATACCTGCAGCGGGAGAAATTGACCGACTCGTTCAATAAGCGCTTCGGCAGCTATCCGATCGATTATTACCAGGTGGAGCTGTCGCTTCCCGCTTCATCCAAAAAATACCTGATCAATGTCAATATGCGGACGGGAAGCGTCTTCGGATGGATAAGGCTGAATGCAATGCCGCAGCCGCTGAACCTCAAGGACCTGTCCGAGGCGAATACTTGGTTGAAGGCAATGGGTTATGATCCCAAGCTGTTTACCCTGATTTCCGGTGATGGGGAGAACGCTTGGATTTTTGAAAACCGTCACGACCAAATCGGGGAGGCCACACTCAGGATCCGAATGGAAAAAAGCGGCGGCATCATATCCGTTTTTGAGCCTTCCTTCCATCTTCCCGAGACGTTTATAACTTGGATGGACCGGCAAACCGGAGCCGCTTCCTTCTTGAGCCTGATCAGCCTGCTGCTCAGCTCCCTGCTGGCGATAGCGGCAATCATCGCTGCAGTCAAATATCGCAAAACCGCTTCCTTCGAAAGAGGCGCTTTGCTTACCGCATTTTTCATCGTGATTTATGCGGCATACAACATCAACACCTATCCCGGCTATAAAACGGCATCCGCCGGCGGACCGGAAGGGCTGCTCTCCGTATTTTTCATGCAATTTACGATACTGTTGATGGCTGCCTCCGTCTATATTTCCTTTGTGGCCGGAGAGGCCCTGTGGCTGAGAAGCGGATGGCAGCCGTGGCCGAGATGGCGCGGGCCCGATTTTGGAAAGCATGCGCTGGACAGCATGGGCAGGGGGTACCTCCTCAGCCTGTTCATTCTGGGCGTGCAATCCGTCGTCTATTATTTTGCCGAACAGCGTTTTCACATTTGGACCACGGAGGACCCGAGCAGCTCGATTTACAATTTGCTGTGGCCCGGGCTGTTTCCGACACTCGCCTGGGCGGCCGCCATTTCCGAAGAAGCGGTGTTTCGGCTGTTCGGCATTATCTTGTTCAAAAAACTGTTCAAAAACACATTCATCGCCGTTTTGCTCTCAAGTTTTTTGTGGGCCATGGGGCACGCGGGATATCCGGTTTATCCCGTCTACACCCGCCTGGTGGAGGTTACCATTCTCGGCATTATTTTCGGCTACGCCTTTCTGAAATACGGCCTGATCACCGTCATCTTCGCGCACGCTTCCATGGATTCCATTCTGATGGGGCTGTCCATCATGGACACGGACCATCCGGCAAGTCTGGCCGGCGGGACCTTCTACATTCTTTCCCCCGCAATTGTCGGCCTGCTGATATATTGGCTGCACAGTCTTATGAAGAAGCGTCCCCGCCCTCTGCTTCCTCCCGAAATGATTCCATGATGCGTTTCACCAGCGCGTCGCCCAATCCCAGAGGCCTGAAGTCCTCTAAGGAGGCCTCTTTGATTTTTTTCAAGCTTCCGAAATGCTTCAACAGCCGCTTTCTGCGTTTCTCCCCGATACCCGGAATGCTGTCCAGCCGGGAGGACACCATCGACTTCTCCCTTGTCTGCCGGTGAAAGGTGACGGCAAATCGGTGCACTTCATCCTGGATCCGCTGAAGCAAATAAAATTCCTGACTGTCCCGCGGAATCGGCACTGCCTCGGGAGGATCCCCCATCAGCAGCTGGGCGGTCCGATGCCGGGCATCCTTGGCCAAACCGCAAACCGGAATGTACAAGCCCAATTCGTTTTCCAGCACATCCACCGCTGCCGCAATCTGCCCTTTTCCTCCGTCGATGACCACCAGATCGGGTAGCGGCAAATTTTCCTTCAGCACCCGTTCGTAACGTCTCCGCACCACCTCCCGCATCGTGCCTACGTCATCGGCACCTTGCACCGTCCGGATCTTGTATTTCCGGTATTCTTTACGTTCAGGCTTCCCGTCGATGAACACAACCATGGCCGATACCGGATCAGTCCCTTGAATGTTGGAGTTGTCGAACGCTTCAATTCGCCGGATCATTCCGGTTCCCAGCCAGGTGCCCAGATTTTCCACGGCCTTGACCGTCCGCTCCGCATCCTTCTCCAACATCCGGAACTTTTCCTCCAAGGCCACGCGTGCGTTATCCACCGCCATGTCGACCATTTTCTTTTTAAGCCCCCGCCTGGGAAACCGTACCTTCACCTTCAGCCAATCTTCCATCGCTTCTTTGAAATCGGCGGGTTCCTCCGCTTGCGCGGCAATCCCGGCGTCCGTACTCGCGGCATCTTCCCCGGTGTTGGTGTCGGCATTCGCCGCTTTCCCGGAGGCATCACCCTCAACAAGCGCCGCTTGCTTCCCGATTTCCGCAGCCCCCGGTTCAGGCAGAAAAATTTCCTTGGGCAGAGCGGGATTGTCGCTGTAATACTGCGTCACATAGGACATGAAATCCTCATAAGCCCCACCATAATAAGGAAATACAGAAGCATGCCGCTCGATCATTTTGCCCTGTCTCATATATAAAATCTGCACGCACATCCAGCCCTTGTCGACGGCGTATCCAAAAACGTCACGATCTGTCGCATCGTTCATGGTGATCGTCTGTTTTTCCATGACCAAATTGATATTCGCAACCAGATCCCTTAATTCTCTCGCTCGTTCAAAATTCAATTCCTCGGCCGCTGCATGCATCTTTTGCGTCAATTCCCGCTTGATCTCTTCCTCTCCGCCGTTCAGAAAACGGATGATCTCCTGAACCATGCGTTCATTGGTTTCTCTGCCCACTTCATATTCACAGGGAGCCAAACACTGTCCCAAATGATAGTACAGGCATACGCGGTCCGGGATTGTGCCGCATTTGCGCAGCGGATACAACCGGTCCAGCAGCTTCTTGGTCTGCTGCGCGGCAAAAGCGTTCGGATACGGCCCGAAATATTTGCCCTTGTCTTTTTTGATCTTTCGCGTCACTTCCAGACGGGGATGCTCATCCGCGCTGATCTTGATATACGGAAACGACTTGTCGTCCTTCAACAGTACGTTGTAGCGGGGCGCGTGCTGCTTGATCAAATTGCATTCGAGAATGAGCGCTTCCATATTGCTGGCCGTGACGATATATTCAAAGTCGTGAATTTCCTGGACAAGGTGCTGGGTCTTGGCGTCGTGACTTCCGGTAAAGTAAGATCTTACCCGGTTTCTCAGCACCTTGGCCTTACCGACGTAAATGATCCTTCCCTCTTTGTTTTTCATCAAATAGCAGCCCGGTTTTTCGGGCAGCAGGGAAAGCTTGTGCCTGATCGAATCCAGTCCCGCTTTGCGCGCGTCGGTGCGCTTTTCCATAATTCCGAACTCCTTTCCCCGGCATATGCCCCGTGCTCACAATTTCCGCTACTGCCATTGTAAAAGATGTTGAATCCGGAAAGCAACGCCTGAGCGCCTAATTGAGCTGAGCTAGTATGCATGTTCCGGAAAGCCAAAAACTAGTTCAGGCAGCACATCGCAAAAACGCCATCCATATTTAATCGGTCCCGAAAAGAAGAACTCCCTCCGCTGGTTCGGGAGGGAGTTCTTCGTCTGTGCAAAAGCATGAAATTCGTCAGCTCAAATGTCTGGCGATAACATTTTTGAGTGCGTCTTTGGATTGAAATCCGATGATTTTGTCTACCGGAGTTCCATTCTTGAAAACGATCAGCGTCGGAATGCTCATTACACCGTAACGGGAAGCCGATTCCGGATTATCATCCACATTCAGCTTGGCAATTTTCAATTTATCGCCCACTTCCTGATCCAGTTCCTCCAACACGGGTGCAATCATTCGGCAAGGTGCGCACCAAGGGGCCCAGAAGTCTACAACTACTGTGCCGGTGCCTTGCGCCTCGACCTCGCTTTTGAAGGATTGGTCGGACACTTTTATAATCGACATGCGTACTTCCTCCTTTTTCATCCCTAGTCCAAAAGTCAACAAGTAAAGTATACCACAATTTTTATTTATTTCATAACGATAATAAATGTGAAAATTTTGCGACGTTTACCGTATCCGTTCGGCATCCGGCCCACATCAAATCAACCTTCGCTTTACATCCGGGCGGATATTTGGGTATACTAGCTTTGATACACTTTGAATAAAGGGGAACATAAAATATGAGCGAAACGAGAAATCCGGAACTTCACGTAAACGAAGAACCCCGCAACGATTCCATGGATATTGGCGTCGGATTCGGGGCTATGTTCACTTTCATACTGGTTGTCACCATCATCGCCACCGTTGTTGAAGTTTTGACTCGATAAAGAAAAAAACGCTTTCGAGGCCAATTCAATGATGAGCGACCGCTTTTGAGGTAGGTTTTTATGCCAAAAAAGCTCATATAGTCTGTCCGCCGTTATCGGGGACAGATTTTTTTGTACAAATGCCAGGCTCGGCCGTCATGGGCATCGCGATGAATTCAATCCGCCGGGCTGCAGCACCCTACCTGCGCTACAGTCCTCTTTTGTTGGAGCCGTTGACTTCGATCGCATCCACGAACGGGCGAATCCGGTCCATGATCCGCTGTCCCTTGTATTCTTCCTCCCCGTCCTTGTTGGTGAAGCTGAAATGCTTTTCCAGCGCGTCCAGATCATAATTCGAAGTAAAGAACGTCGGCTTGCGGTTCATGCGGTAATTCAGGATGGAGCCCATGACATGATCCCTTACCCAAGGGTTCAGATTTTCCGCACCGATATCGTCAAAAATCAGCAGATCGCTTTCCCTCATCAGCTCGATCGTTTCCTTCAATTTCATCGGCTCGGAGAACATCGCCTTGAGATCCTCGACGAATTCCGGCATATACACGATAACTCCGGAAAGGCCGATTTTCGCCAGCTCGTACAGCATATAGCACATCAAAAAGGTTTTGCCGGTACCGAAGCCTCCGGTTAAATACAAGCCTTTCGTCTGCAAACCATGCTCTTTCGTCAGAATGATGTATTTCATGATTTCTTTTACCGACTTGGTTCGTTCTGCATCAATGTGAATGATTTCATCAATGTCGTATCCCCGGCTTAACGCCGTCTCATCAATGTAAAAGCTGTGGATCCGCTTGCGGATAGCGTCCTGCGATTGTTTCGCCAGCAGCTTTTTGCAGGACACCTTATGATCAAAAAGCTGAATCGAGCCGCCGATATTTTCCACCGACAGCCGCGTATAGTGCCCTTGAAAATCATTGGGGCACACGTCCAGCCCCGGGCATTTCACGCAGCTTTTATACTCCGTCAAATATTGATACAGACGGTTCAGGTGCTTCTCCAGGATGGCGTCGTCCAATTCCGGATGCCTGCTTTTTAATTTTTGGATCAAAGGATCGCTCAGGATCTGGCGTTTTTTGATCTCCGCCTGCTCAACAAACGCTCCTATCGGCAGACTCTTCAATAAATCGGACAATGATTCCACCCTAACGCCTCCCTTCCCTTACACAAATCACTTCTTTAATTTCTCCGCCATTCTCTTGATTTCTTCCAGCTCTTCCTCCGATATCGGCGTCTCATCCCGCTCATGGGTAACGATCGGAATCTTCGGCTTCTGTCTTGCGCCCCTCGCTTGTCCGGGTTTTTTGAGCGGTTTTTCCTTGACTTTGTCCGATTCGCGGAAATACTCAACCGCTTTCTCGAAGGTCTCGATTTGCCTGCTCAGCAAATTCGATACGATGCTCTCGATAAATCCGGTGTTCAACGGCTTGTTCTTGACCATCAAATAATGGATAAGGACGTTGATGACTTCCTCATTCAGCTTATAATTAAAATCGATATTTTGCAGGATTTTCAACAAATTTCCGGGCACGGAGCCGGGAAAAAACATCCCGATCACCTTCGTGTACGGCGAGTTCCTCAGCAGCGTGTTGTACTGGCGGATATCGCATTGGCCCTTGAATTTGTCCGGCACCGCGACAAAGAACGGTTCATCGACCGGCTTTTCCTCCACTTCTACGCTTTCCGCATGGTTGCCGCCGCTCTTATGTAACGCCTTCTGCAAATAAATTTCACGGTCCTCGCTGCGTTTTTTTGTCTGCCAGAAGTTTTCATTCGCTTTTTGCTGGAACACGTGGTTTTGCAGCTCCCCATCCTCGGAGAACACTCCGTCTTCATCCAGTAAACGGCAGATTTCCGGAAGCGAAAGCATGAACTTGTTCGCCATATAGTTAATGGCCGCCAGCTGGTGGGGCATCCGTTTTAAACTCTCAACATGCTTGCGGTTCATCGATTCCCTGGGAAAACGGGTGATGATATCGGCATACTGAAATTCCTTAATCCCGATATCCGGCTTGCGGTCCTGTTCGCGGGAAACGGCGATTTCGGCAAGCGCCTGCTCCAATTCCAAATCGACAGCCTGGCTGTTCAGCTTGAACAATTCGTAAAAGGGCATCGATAAATCCTGCGTTTCCAGCGAAAGTCCCTCAAGCTCCTCCGGTTCGTTCTGCCGGAATTCCTCACTCAGCGAAAGCACCATAAATTTGCCCACTTTATCCCGCAGCAGCATGATCAAATGCTGGTTTCGAAAAAACTCGTCCGGAGAAAGCGGCGCAACCAACCGATATTCATAAATAAAATCATCGTTGGCGGGCAAATATTTGCGGGATGTCTGCAAAAGTCCGACCGCTTCCAGCTTGGAGGTTTGTTCGATCAAATATTTCCTGCCTTTTTCGCTCGGCTCCAGGCCAAGCGAGAGAAACAGCCTGCGCTGCTGCTCTAAAGCGGAATATCCGATTTTGTCGGCGGCAAGTTGCTGGTACATCAGCAAATACAAGCCGATCGCCCATGAGCCGGTCAACGGCTGATAAATGGTATGAAGCATGCGATAATCCAAGCTGCTCAAGGAAAAATCACGATATACATAATAACGGTGATTTTCCGTGTATTCCAAAGAATTCGAGATTTTCATAATCGATCTACCCTATCCGCCTTGGAGTGAGTCTGCCTACTATTCTATCATACTATAACCTATCAAAGCTTCGGTAGAAAAAAATCCCCCGTTGAGAGCATCCTTAAGGATGCTTCAACGCGGCCTTTTCATCATCAGCGGGTCTCATGAAAATGGCTTGGGAGGCCTCATAAGCGGGGTTGTTCGTCCTCGCGTGCTTCAAACGCGCCGGCATGCACATCCGTTTCGGTCGGTGGAATCGGGTCGGCGTTCTCGGTCTGCTGTTCGCCGATCCATTTCCGAATCCGTTCGTTCACCTGCAGCGCCGCTTTCGTGGGCAGTTGGTGGGTAAAGCCGTCCAACCAGAAGGTCTGGGGCTTTTGAAGACGTTCGCGCAGAATGCTCTCATATTTATGGAAAAACCTATCTTTCTTACCATATATTAACATTACCGGATGGGAAACCATCCTTAGTCGGGAAGTGCAGTTGTATATCAGACTGTACCGGTAATATTCCCTCCACTTTCGGATATTCCCACGAACCGCAGTCCGGAAAAGATTGGCGTACGTTACGGAGTTGTCCGCATTTCCCAGCGCAATCGCTCGGGCCAGCGCCCTGTTCGCCCTTGCCGTGCAGGCCGCCATCCCCAATTGAATTCTGCTCCGGTTCAGCCAGTCGCTCATTTCCGACATGCCGCTGATCAGGATGCCGCCCAGACATCTCTGCGGGTATTTAAGCATAAACTCCAAGGCAATGGAACCGCCGGTGGAGTAGCCGCAAACATACGCCCGCTCCTCGCCCAAAAAGTCCAGCAGCTGTTTGATATCCTCGGCAATCAAGGAATAGGTCAGCGGCGCTTCGGATGCTTCACTCATCCCGTGTCCCCGAATGTCAAACAAAATCACCTTGCAGCCATCGGAAAGCTGGGCGCTTTGATATTGGAAATTGGCGCTTGTCACAACCGGGGGGTGAATAAATACGATCGGAAGCCCGTTTCCTTTTACATGGTAATGAATTTTCGCTCCGTTTATTTCGGCCACCGGCATCGGTTTCATCCCTTCTTTCATTTGGGTTGAATGAAATCCTTATTCTTACAAGAACAAGTTTCCCAAAAAAGCGGGGATGTTATCCGCATGACGGCCAAGTTCGGCTCAGAACATTTTGTAGCCTTTGCTGCGCAAGGTCCCGATGGTCCAACCGCTCATTATCGCACCGACCAAACCGCCGACAGCCGGAATATAATCGACATAAGTATAGGAGGCAGCACTCTGCAGGATCGACCCCTGTTTGTCCCAGTTCATGTACAACAAAACCGCAAGCAGTACAAGGTAACCATAAATCGGAAGCCAAGTGGTTTTCAGCAGCATGTTCAAGATAAAACCGATTCCGAAAATCAGCACAAAAATCAATAGAGCGGCAATCACCAATTGAATCAAATCCGGTCAACTCCCTGTTTCTATTCGGGCGCTTACGGACATGTCAAGTCCGCAAGCATTCAATTGTAGTTTACTTGATTCGATTTCGGCAAGTCAAACAAGTCACGATTTTGTCAAGGTTGCCGGATTTTTCATTTTCAGAAAGTTAATTCTGGCCCGATTTCAGTTGAATTATTTTTAAGCGTATGTAAATTTCCAAGCAGCCGTTTGCCCTGGCGACCGGAAATAAGATAAAATGGGGATAAAATGACAAGGGGTGGACAATGATGAGTGAAGCTGCACAAACGCTGGAGGGATGGTATGCCCTTCATGATTTCCGTTCGATCGACTGGAGCGCCTGGAGAAGCTTGCCGGCGGAGGAGCGAAACAACCTGAAAGATGAACTGTTGAGCTTTCTGGCCAAATGGTCGCAAGCCGAACAGCAAAAACAGGGAAGCACAGTCATCTATTCGATTGTTGGACAAAAAGCCGATTTGGTGATCATGCATCTGAGAGAGACGCTCGAAGAACTGAATGCCGTCGAAACCGAATTCAACAAATCCGCCTTTGCCCAATTCACATATCCTGAATATTCCTATGTTTCGGTGGTGGAATTAAGCAATTATATGGGCAAGCCGGGGGAAGACCCGATGCAGAATCCTGAGATCATCGCCCGCCTGAAGCCGATCCTTCCGAAAACCAAACATATCTGTTTTTACCCGATGAACAAAAAAAGGGAAGGAAACGACAATTGGTACATGCTGAGCATGGAGCAGCGGCGGGACATGATGAGAAGCCACGGGATGATCGGCAGAACGTACGCGGGCAAAGTCAAGCAGATCATTACCGGCTCGGTCGGATTCGACGATTGGGAGTGGGGCGTTACTTTATTCGCCGACGATCCGCTTCAATTTAAAAAGCTGGTATATGAAATGCGGTTTGATGAAGTCAGCGCCCGCTTCGGGGAGTTCGGCGGATTTTATGTGGGCAACCTGCTGACGCCGGATAGCGCGAAGCAATTTTTGGAAATTTAATGCGTATGGCGGTGATTTGCGTAAGCGAAGTATGGGGAATGCGCTGCTGAAGCGACGGTCATCAAAATCCGCATAAACAACAAAACCGTGCATCTGCTGCACGGTTTCTCTATTTACTCCCTTATCCAAGCTTTTCCGCTTCGGTCATTCTTCCGAACCGCCTGCGCTTGCCTACTGCTTCTGCCGCAAATACTCTTCCGTAAATTTGTCGCGTTGGCGGCTTTTTTCCTTCAAGCGTTCAATGGCCGGCAGGATCAGCAAATCGATTTCTTTTTGAAGAATGTATGCGAGGTCGTAACGATTCTGCGATTCGAGAAAATGTCCGACATCCATCAACGCGTTGTAACGGTCCAACTCATCTCTTTTCAATAAACCCCTCACCTGTACGCTGCAGTGTCTCATTTTCTCGTCCCCCATTCATTGCAAAATCGGCGTCCTATCCACTTTCAAAACAGCTTAGAACTTTCCTTTTTTCAAAATGAGCGGAATCCCGCCAATCACGAACAAATACCTGAGGTCAATCACCTTTTTCATGATCGATGCAAGGTATCCTTTCATTTTCATCGTCCCGACCAATCCGATCGCTTCGTTTTTGCCGAGCGAAGCTACAGTTCCTTTCAGGGACGGAACAAATTCCTTCAACGATCCCCCGCGAATGGAAGCAACCAGATTATCAGCGCAGGTTTCACCTTGCTGGACGGCGATTTGCGCAGTCGGCGGATACGGTCTGCCTTCCTCATTGAAGATTATGGAGCAATCTCCGATAATATACACATTATCATAGCCCGGCGCGCGCAAATTCTTATCGACCTTGACACGGCCTCTCATCGCTTCGAATCCGGATTGCTCGATCAGGTGGTTGCCGCGGATTCCTCCGGTCCAAACCACCGTAGCCGCTTTGATTTCCTCCCCATTTCCGAGAACGACGCCGTCCGGCAAGCACTCCTTGATCGGAATTCCCACTTTAAAGGTGACTCCCTTTTCCTTCAGCACATTCATCCCATATTCGACCAGCTCCGGATCGAATCCGGGAAGCACAGTCGGTGCGGCTTCCACATTATAAATTTTGACGAGCGACGGATCGACGTTGAACGTCTTGCACAATTCGGGAATTCGGTCGGCCAATTCTCCGACAAACTCGATTCCCGTAAAGCCCGCGCCGCCGACGACGAAGGTTAAATAATCAGTGCGGCTGGAGTCCCGTTTGTATTTCGCGAATTGATATTCGATATGCTCACGGATCAGGTTGACCGTATTGAGGCTGCGGATGTTCATGGCGTTCTCCGCTAACCCGGGAATGCCAAACGTTTCCGGTTCTCCGCCGAGGCCGATAACCAGATAATCATAATTCAGGTTGCCGTCCTCCAAAATGACTTTTTGTTCATGGGGGCGGATTTCCAATACAGTCGACTTCACGAAATCGATTTTAAATTCATCGATCAAGTTAGGAATATTGACGCTTGCATGCTTCGGATTGTCCGTTCCGGCTGCAGGCATGTGCAGGTGGGTAGTGAAATAATGATAATTGTGCTTGTTGACCAGAGTAACGTCGGCTTCGTTGTAGTTGAGTTCCTTCTGAAGACGAATGGCGGTTACGATCCCCGCATAGCCTGCCCCGAGTATGACGATTCTGGGAATTTTGCTCATGACCTGAATTCCTTTCATAAAAATGATATGAATAGCTGCTTGTGAAAAATGACACAACCTCCTCCAAAAAAAGCAAATGCGCAAGAGGAATGCCGAAAAGCCGACACCGCTATTGTCTGCATAAGGACCGTTATTTATGAACTGGAGATTGTATTCAAATTCGTATTCAAAAATATAACACAATTGAAATCATATAATTTTCCAAGCAAAATATCAAGCAAATTATCGCTAAAAATATGATTTTTATCACATAATATGTCCGAATACCAATAACGCCATATATTTGCTCGGTCATTCAAAATCTTTATCAACCTTAAAACTTTTTTGTTCATGCATCGAACCGATGAGGGGTTTATTAAAGTTTACCATAAGATTATAATGGTAACGGAGTTGCTTAAAATATTACGGAGGTGCCTTTTAGTGGCTGAGTTGGAACGCAATCATGAACCTGTCGATATATTGATTATCGGTAGCGGACCCGCCGGTATGTTCGCCGCTTTTTACGGCGGAATGCGACATGCGTCGGTCAGACTGATCGAGAGCATGCCGCAGCTGGGCGGTCAATTATCCGCTTTGTACCCGGAGAAATACATATACGACGTCGCAGGATTTCCCAAAATTAAAGCGCAGGAACTGATCGACAATTTAAACCAGCAAATGAAGCATTTCCCCGTCGACATCCGTTTGGAGGAAAAAGTGCTTCAGGTCATCAAGCGTGAGGAAAGATTATTCGATGTCATTACGGATAAAACTGTCCATCAGGCCAAAGCGGTGGTCATTACAGCGGGCATCGGCGCTTTCGAACCGCGCAAGCTGGAACTGCCGGAAGCCGAGAAATTCGACAAGAAAAATCTTCATTATTTCGTCAGCGATTTGAACGCCTTCAAGGATCAGAAAGTGATGATCAGCGGCGGAGGGGATTCGGCAGTCGATTGGGCGCTGATGCTCGAGCCCATTGCCAAGGAAGTGACGCTGATTCATCGGCGCGATAAGTTCCGCGCGCATGAACACAGCGTGGAACTTCTGATGAAATCGAAGGTGAACGTGCTGACATCGCGAGAAATCGTCAGTCTGCATGGAGAAGACAGAATCGAGAAAGTCACGATTGAAGACGCCAAAACCAAAGAGCAGACGGAAATCGAGCTGGATGCATTGATCGTGAACTTTGGATTCGTATCCTCTCTCGGACCGATCGCGGAGTGGGGATTTGAAATCGAGAACGGCTCGATTATTGTGGATTCCCGTATGGAAACGACGATCCCCGGTATTTTTGCCGCAGGAGATATCGCCACCTACCCGGGAAAATTGAAACTGATTGCCGTCGGCTTTGGTGAAGCGCCTACGGCCATCAACAATGCAAAGGTCTATATCGATCCCGATGCAAAGCTGTCTCCGGGCCACAGCAGTAATATGAAATTTTAACAAGGGGCATTCTAAGGGAACAACCAATCCGATCCGTTGAATGGATAATGGAGGAGTTCCCCTTGAACACGTACTGTCCCGTTTGCAACGGTCTCCGGGATTTTCAAGCGAAATGCGGCAGATGCGGAACCCGGCTGATTGACTTTGGACGGTCCTACGATTACTTCGGACCTTATTCCCCCTATCGTCCGATTGATGATATGAAATGGACGAACGGCCTGCCGGATCTTCTAAATCACCAGTGCATCCACGCCGCCTTCTGCGAAAAGTGCGGGCAAACCTTTAACCTTGCGGTGGACGAGCAGGCGTAATACAAGCACCGCTGCTGACACCCCGAAAATCAACTAAAGATATGGAAATAAAGACTGGAACACTCGTCTTTATTCCGCAAAAAAGATGTGAAGAATCCAGCTGCACATCTTTTTTAATGGCGTCCCTTGCTCGTCCAGCTCGGACCGCCTTCGATGAATTGTCCGCCGTCGACTTTGAGCACGGTGCCCACCACGTATTCCGCCGCATCTGAAGCGAGAAATACTGCCGCTTTACCGAGATCCTCGGGACGCCCCAGCCGTCCCAAAGGCATAAGGCTCCCCATTTCGGCCATGTGCTCATCGCTGTACCACGTTCTTTCCCCGGGTGTATCGGTCCAGCCCGGTTCAATAATATTCACCCTGATATTTTTCCACATCAGCTCATTGGCCGCCGAAAGTACAAGCTGGTGGGAGCCGGCCTTGGCGACATTATAATCAATCGCATCTTTAAACGGCGTTCTGGCATGCGGCGAGGAAATATGAATGATGGCTCCTCCGCGTTCCCGATTGACCCAACGCTGGGATACCAGTTGAATGGAATGGAAAACGCCAAAAATACCGATGTCCAGCGTATGCTTAAAATCCTCAAACTTAGTGTTCAAGATAGACTCTCTGACGCTTGTTACGGCATTGGTCACCAAAATGTCGATCGGGCCAAGTTCCGATTCGCAAATTTCCACCATTCGGGCAATTTGATCCCGAGCCCCCATATTGGCTTGAACCGCCACAGCCCTTCGTCCATAGGATTCAATTTGCGCCTTCAATTTCTCGGCATCCGACTTCGAACTCATATAATTAATGCAGACGTCTGCCCCCGAACGGGCGAATTCCAAAGCAATCCCGGCACCGATGCCTTTGGAGCTTCCGGTTACAAGAGCGACTTTGTTTAACAGCGGTGTTCCGTTTATCATTCCCGATCTCTCCCATATAAAAATGTTCAACGCCAACATCAAAACATCTCAAAACAAAAGCCGACAATTGTCAAATTCATTGTTTGTCGGCAACAGCATATTTACAGTTATAAATGAATAACGTCAGCACTCCTCCGGAACGCCCTCTTCGTCTTTCGTCCTAAAGCTCGATCCGCAGCCGCAGGTGGCAACCGCATTCGGGTTGTGGATGGTGAAGCCGCCGCCCATTGCGGATTCCTGGAAGTCGATTTCGACGCCTTTGAGGAAACGAAGGCTTTCCTCCTCAATCACGACCTTCAGCCCGTTGATTTCCATTTCCCGATCGGATTCCTTCCGTTCATCATCAAAGCCCATGTTGTAGGAAAAGCCGCTGCAGCCGCCTGCGGCAACGCCGAGTCTCAGGAAAAGTCCGGGAATTTCCTGCTCGGCCAGCATTTCTTTTATTTTATCGCTTGCGTTCTCTGAAATCGCAATCATCATTCAACGCCTCCTTTTACTCCTAAGTATACAAATAATCACACCGCCCCTCAAGGGAGTCCCGTTGAAATTATTGCCCCTGTACAAGAGTAGGATTATAATAGGTATGATTAAGTGAACCGGGAGGATCGAAATGAACATCATTACCCAGGGGACGGCGCTGGACGACATTCGCGAGAAAGCGATCAACGGGGAGCGTTTGACCTATGCCGACGGCGTCAGGCTGCTGAAATCGAACGACCTGCTGGAAATCGGCAAAATGGCGGATCTCGTCCGCAGGCGCCGAAACGGCGATCACGTCTATTTCATTGTCAACACGCATTTGAACTATACAAACGTCTGCTATTTGGACTGCAAGCTCTGCGCCTTCGGTTTGAAGCCGGACGACCCCAAATCCTATACCCTCTCATTGGAACAAATCGAGGACAAAATGAAGGGTCTTGCCGGAAAAGGGTTCTCGGAGCTGCACATTGTCGGGGGCGTAAATGCAAAGCTTCCCTTTTCTTATTATGAGGACATGATCCGGCTGGCCAAAAAGCACATGCCCGATATTCACGTGCAGGCATTTACCGCAGTGGAAATCGACTATATCGCCCGCGTGGCAAAGCTGTCCATGGAAGAAGCGGTTCAGCGGCTGCGTGAGGCCGGGCTCGGCTCAATCCTGGGCGGAGGCGCGGAAATTTTCGATCCGGAAATCCGGAAGGTCATTTCGGGCCACAAAACCGACTCCGACCGCTGGTTCGAAATTCACCGCACGACGCATTCGCTCGGCATGAAATCGAACGCATCCATCCTGTACGGGCACATTGAGGAGCCCGGGCACGTGATCGACCATCTGATCCGGCTCCGCGAGCTGCAGGATGAAACCGAGGGCTTTCAAGCGTTCTTTCCGTTTTCCTTCCACCCTGCCAACACCAAGCTGGCTGAGGAATACAAGCTCTCCGGCGAGACCACCGGCTATTATGATCTGAAGCTGCTGGCGGTCGCCCGTTTGATGCTGGATAACTTTCCTCACATCCGCGCCTTTTGGATGATGATCGGCCTGAAAATGGCGCAGATTTCCTTGAGCTTCGGCGTCGACGACCTCGATGGCACGGTGATGGAGGAGCAGATCGTGCATGCCGCCGGGAGTACCGCTTCGCAAATGACGCCGAAGAACGCATTCATCGACATGATTCGTGAAGCCGGAAGAATTCCGACGGAAAGAGATACCTTGTACAATATTATCAAAACCTATTAAGGGACCGCGATGAAATTAGTTCCACTTTTGGCGGCAAAGTATCAATCGGTTTAATTGATCTTTGCCACCAATTTAGTGAAAGTTATTTCATCGCGATGACTAAATTGGCGTCAGGAGGAAATTTGCATGGATACGGCTGTTGCAAGCCCGGACAAACGCATGGCGGAAATCGCCGAAAAGGTTGAAAACGGCATGCGCCTGAGCAAGGAAGACGGGATTTATCTGTATGAATCGGAGGATTTGCTGACGATCGGCCAGCTGGCCAACAAGGTCAATTTGCGGAAAAACGGCAAAAAGGTTTATTTTGTGGAAAATATGAGCCTGTACTTTACCAATGTCTGCGAAGCGCACTGCGCTTTCTGCCATTTCCGCAGAGACCCCGGCGAAGAGGGCGCTTATACCTTGACCCCCGAAGAAGTGATCGAATATGTCCAGCAGCATTATCATCCCGGCATGCGGGAATTTCATATTACCGGCGGCCATAATCATACCGTTCCGTTTCAGTATTATGTCGATGCGATCCGCAACCTGAAAGAGCACTATCCCGATGTCACGATCAAAGCCTTTACGGGTGCGGAAATCGACTTTTTCTCGCGCATCAGCGGCTTGAGCTATAAGGAAGTGCTGCAGGAGCTCATGAAAGTCGGTCTGGCAACCCTGCCCGGAGGCGGAGCGGAAATTTTGTCGGAGCGCTACCGCGAAAAAATGGGCGTCGGCAAAGCAACCTCGGATCAGTGGCTGGAAGTTCACCGCATCGCTCACGGGCTGGGTATGAAAACCCATGCGACCATGCTCTACGGATCGATCGAAACGCTGGAGGAACGCATTCAGCACATGATCTATTTGCGGGAGCTGCAGGATGAGACGGGCGGATTCCTCGTGTTCATTCCGAACGCGGTTCAACCCGCCAAAAAGAGCGCCAGCATCAAGCGGCATGTTACGGCCATCGATAATTTGAAAACCATCGCCATCAGCAGGCTGATGCTCGACAACTTCCCCCACGTCAAAGCGTATTTCATCAATCTGGGGGTTCAATTAACTCAACTGGCGCTGTCCTTCGGCGCTTCCGACGTGCACGGAACAATCGTTCAGGAACGGATCAGCCATGCGGCGGCAGCCCTTTCTCCCGAAGGAATGACCAAGGACGAGCTGATTTGGCTGGTCAAGAGCGCGAACCGCACGCCGGTCGAGCGCGATACATTCTATAAAGAAATCAAGGTATACTAGAAATCAGTCCGGCGAACATGTTTGCATATGCTGCGTCATTTGCTGCTTATGCGAAGCACGGGAAGATGCCGGATAAGCGACTTTGGCTTTGAGTTTCGACCATAGATAAGCCGTTCATACAGAAACTCAAAACAACGGAGCTTGGAGGCACTTCCCATGCGCAGCTGGAGCAACAATATATGAAGATATGAATTCTTCGAACAGGACTGAAGTACGGATACGAAAGGATAGGCTTGGAATGAGGAGATTGATTATACTGGGCGGGGGATACGGAGGCATCTCCGCAGCCAAAGAATTGCTGGATAAAGATCTGCCTTCAGACGTTCAGCTCATGCTGATCGACCGCATGCCGTTTCAAGGACTCAAGACGGAATATTACGCGCTTGCTTCCGGAACGATCGCCGATGTGAACATCCGCGTCCCGTTCCCGAGCGATGAACGTCTGACGATCAAATACGGGGAAATTACGGATATCGACTTGGCGAATCAGACCGTGCAGCTGGACCATCGTGACATCATCGATTATGATACTCTGATTATCGCGCTCGGCTGCACGGACAAATACCATGGAATACCCGGCGCGCAGCTGTACACGCACAGCATTCAAACTTTGCAAGCAACACGGGAAACCTATCAACAAATCAACAATATCGTTCCGTATGGCCAGGTCACCATTGTCGGGGGCGGCCTGAGCGGTGTGGAGCTGGCGGCCGAATTGAGGGAAAGCCGCGCGGATCTCAACATCAGGATTCTTGACCGCGGCGCCAGCATACTTTCAACATTCCCCGACAAGCTTGTCAAATATGTCCGTGAATGGTTTGACGAGCATGAAGTCGAAATGGTGCCTTACTGCTCTCTTTCCCGCGTGGAACCGGGAATCCTGTATAACAAGGGCGAAGAGATCTGGACGGATGCTGCCGTCTGGACCGCCGGCATCCAGCCGGTTGAGCAGGTGCAGAAGCTCGATGTGCCGAAGGATCCGCAGGGTCGCGTGCTGCTGAACGAGCTGCACCAAATCCCGCATCATCGCAATGTGTATGTCGTCGGCGATTGCGCAAGCTCGCCGTTTTCCCCAAGCGGCCAGCTGGCCGAAGCTCAAGGCAAGCAGGTAGCCGAGGTTATCCATGCATCCTGGAAGGGGGAAACGCCCAAGCTATCAAGAATCAAGCTGAAGGGCGTGCTGGGTTCATTAGGCAAAAATGAAGGCTTCGGTGTCATGGGCAAAAGAACGGTTATGACCGGCAGAGTGCCAAGGGTGCTGAAAAGCGGTGTGCTGTGGATGTCCAAGCGTCATTTCGGTTGAACGAGCGGTAAATAGAGTCATAAGGCGTAGCGTCATTCGTCGTCTAAATCGAAATCCGCAAACGGATCCTCCATGCCCTCTACGGCGTCCGTAATTTTATTGTAAAGCTCATCCGGATCGGAAGCGGCTATGATTTCACCGTTCACCATCGCATACGGCTCAGCATAGCATTGCCCGCAGTTGCCCAAGCACCCGTATTCAATGACATCAAAGTCCGGATTTTGCTCCAGCAGTTTCATAATTGCATCCGTACCATGGTGCATATTGTTCGTGCAAAATTCGATGATCGGCCTCATCTGTGCCACCTTGTTCAATTTATGCCATCGTCATCTCAAGCAAAACCGTTGAAATTCTTTCTCAATGATATATAATAATATAAAGAAAGGAGTTGAGGCAAATGAGTGAACAACAAATGAGCGAAAAAACAACTAGCGGGATGTATGACGAGGTCCTGGAAGTATTAGATAAACTCCGTCCCTTCCTACAACGTGACGGAGGAGATGTAGAGCTGGTGGACGTTGAGGATGGAATCGTCAAGTTGAGATTGATGGGTGCCTGCGGAAGCTGCCCAAGCTCCACGATCACTTTAAAAGCGGGAATCGAAAGAGCGCTGATGGAAGAAGTGGAAGGAATCGAGGATGTCATCCAGGTATTCTGATTGAAAACGCACGAGGGGCTTGTCCCGTTAGAAGGGGCACCCCTTTTTTCTTTTTCCCCGGGGATCTGCAATATTAACGATTCCGATCCGTCCCGATCAAATCCGCACAGTAGTCAAAAACCGTCTTCAACGAAAGCTGAACCATCTCGTATCCTTCCCGCAGGTCATGCAGATTCTCGTCCAGCGGTTCGATCAGATTGCGCTCGGCGAAGCTCCGCAAATCGCGGTGCAGATCATCCAGCATTTCCACATTGATCGAATGAATTTCCAAATTCCGCATTTTGTGCAAACGATCCAACGGCTTCCGGTATTTTACTTTTAGATCAAACAGCTCCTGCTCCAAAGCAGGATGCGTGCTGCTGGAGTGCATCCAGCTCAAAACGGTGAAGTAGGAATAGTGGGCTCTGGTGCGGTACTTCTCAAGATCAAACAATTGGGTCAGAAAATAACCCAGCTTGTCAAGGATGGAAAAAATCCGGATGAACGCATTCTTGTAATAGTATGCATGCAAATGGTAGCGGTTCTGCTGTTCGGGGGTCAATGCTTCTTGATAGTCTTGATCGATTCCCTCCCGAAAGCGTGCGCTGTTGCGAAGGCTGTAATCCAGTTCAAGGAGAGCGTCGACAAAGCCGCGGGCCCACATTTCCAAATGGATCATTTTGCGGGGAATCTCCGTATCCCGTTGATGGCGCTTGCGCAAACGCGAGCAGTACTCTTTCACGGAATCAATCGTTTCTTCCAACCGCTTGTCCGCAAGCCCTCCAAAATCCTCGATTGATTGATTATGCAAATTAACCTTCATCCCCTCAGCCGCTATTTTCGATTGGGAAAGTACGGAAAATACTCCTTCCAACGTTGGGATACTTGACGTACGATATCTTCACGAGGCACCAGCTCATCCGGATAACCCGGCTTCATTCTCGCATCGATCACGATGGGAAGCTCATATTGAAGATGGTGTTTGCTGACGGCGCTTTTTGCGAACATATCGGCAGCCGGATTAAACCGCGTAAATACAGTCCATAAAAAGGAAGTCTGGTTGGAAACGATCGACGTATCGTCCGCCAGAATGACCAGAGGCCAATCCTTCAAGCGTTCTCCAGCCGCATCCAGCAGGCGCTCGGGAAGTCCGGGATCGTCGGAATACGAAGCGCCGGATACGACCAAGCAGCCGGGACAATAAGGAGCGGCGCTGCCGATCCCCGGAAGGGCTCCGCCGGAATATTCGCGGGGCAGCGATCTGATCGGGGAACCGATCCCCATCAATACGGCCTTGCTTCCGTGGTTCAGTTTTAAGCCCGTATAATCGAGCGTATCGTGAGAGGTATGGTTGAGAATGAACAGATCGGTATGCGGATGAAAGCGCTCCAGCACCTTCTCCAGCAAAACCGGAAAATCGGACAGCTCCACCATTTGATCCGTCAAGATGAGAAATTTGGTCAGCGTCAGCTGTCCTTCCCCCAAAATCCGGAAAGCATAGGCCAGGCTCTCCCGCTGATAGCTCTCCCGCACGATTGCGGCAGCGAGCGGATGGAATCCCGTCTCCGCATAAGTCCAAAGATCCTTCACTCCGGACATGACAATCGGAAAAACAGGCGAGAGCAACCTTTGCAAAAATTCCCCCAAGTAATAATCTTCCTGACGCGGCTTGCCGACGATCGTCGCCGGATAGATGGCGTCCTTGCGATGCCATACGTGATCGATCTCAAAAAAAGGAAAATCATGTGCCAGCGAATAATAGCCGTAATGGTCGCCGAAGGGGCCCTCCAGACGCCTTTTAAAGGGAGGAACCTTGCCGCTGATGGCAAATTCGGCTTCCGCAACAAGCCGATGACTGCTGCGCGGATTTTGGACCAGCGAAATTTTTTTCCCGGCGATGAGCGAGGCCAGAAGCAGCTCCGGCACATTCTCCGGAACGGGGGCGATCGCCGAGGCGATCAGCGCGGGCGGCCCGCCGAGAAATACGGTGACCGGAAGAGCGGCTCCGCGCTTTTCCGCTTCATGATAATGAAAGCCGCCCCCCTTATGGATTTGCCAATGCATGCCGGTCGTGCGTGCATCAAAAACCTGCATGCGGTACATTCCCAGATTGTGCTGTCCGGTCGAGGGACTTTCCGTATATACCAGCGGAAGTGTAACAAAGGGCCCCCCGTCTTCCTGCCAGGAGGTCAAGACCGGAAGGCCGTCCAACGGCGCATGGTCCTTCAGCACCTGAAGCACGGGAGCATTGGAAAAGGAAGCCTTGGCCGTACCCACCTTTAATGCCTGCAGCAAAAGGTCGCGCTCGTTCCACAAGGCTTTGGGAGACGGAGGAATGAGCGAATCCAGCGCTCCGACCAAGCGCTTGACAAATTGTTCCGGACGCGTTCCGAAAGCCAATTCGACGCGCCGGGTTGTCCCGAACAAATTCGTGACGACAGGGAAAGGGCTGCCCTTCACATTCGTAAACAGCAAAGCAGGGCCCTGTTCATCGATCACTCTTCGATGGATTTCCGCCAATTCCAAATAGGGGTCGACCGGAGCCGACACTTCCACAAGTTCATTCTCCCGGCGAAGAATCCCCAAAAATTCGCGAAGATTGGTGTGCACTAGCGCTACCCCCTGTCATTGCTTTAAGAGCGCGTTATTTTTGCAGGCGATGGAGTTCCCAGAAGCGGACACTCGCATAGCTTAGAATTCCAAACAAACCCGAAATAACCACAGTATGAAGCAGGCTTGAAAATATGAACACTTCCTCGTTGCCGATCGTATAAGATACCCAGGCTCCGCTCATCACCTGCAGCAAAGCAAGGGCCAGGATAATGAATGCCAGAGATTGCGTTTCCTTATGTCCCTGATAGCGGCTGTTGGCCAAAAAGGCCATCCAGATAATAGCCAGCAGCAGCACAGCGGCGGCGACCCGGTGCATGAAAACGATCCCCGTCGCGCCCGTCAATTCGGGAATCCACTGACCGTTGCATAACGGCCAACCCGTACATCCGCCGGAAGAAAACGTATGCCTTACAAAAGCGCCAAGGTAGACAACGATATACGTATAAACGGTAATCAACCAGATCAAATTGCGAAAGCCCTTCGAAATTCTGATGGCTTGACCGACCGCAGGGTCTGGATCGGCCTCTGTCTTCGGCTTGCGCTCCAGGCGCCAGACCGTTACTGCCAAAAGCAGCGTGCTGGAGAAAGCCAACAGGGAAATCCCGAAATGCAAGGCCAGCACTGCCGATGATTGCTGCCACATGACGGCCATCGCGCCCAGTGCCGCCTGAAGCAGCGTAAAAAACAGTATGCCCGCTGCGTACAGCTTTGCATCCGTTTGTTTTTTCAATCTGGACCAGACCAAAACAACGGTAACCACTACAAGAATGCCGACAATCCCGGTTACAACGCGATGATTGTATTCGATCATCGACTCCAGTGTGTATGCAGGGACAAATTTGCCGTTGCACAAAGGCCAATCGCTGCCGCAACCTCTGCCCGCCTTCGTCTTTGTCACCAGCGCTCCGCCAAGAAGGACCAGGAACATGCCGGCCGATGTCAGGAAAGTCATCCATTTCAATCCGTTGCGCACTGTGCTGACACCCACTTTATAATTGAAATCATTTCTTCGATATACAACAAACTTCATTATATCGTATAATTCCCTGACAAATCCATTCCGAATTGTGACAATGCCTTGAAACAATCATCGCGAGCGGCGAAACGGCATCCACCGCTTATGCAAGCTTGCCAGGCTGCAAGCCATTCAAGCAAAAAAAAAAAAGCGCTAATCCCCACCAAAAGCGGGATTAACACCGCAAAGTGAACGCTCTTATTCCGCCAGCGCTTTGGAAACCTCCAGCGCGCGGTCCAGAAACTGCTCGACTTCCTCTCTGGTTTTTCTCAGCTTGCTGACGAATCTGACCAGTTCCTTCCCCTGACGAAACACGATGAAGCTGGGGATGCCCAGGATATGCAAGTCCGCGCATAAATCGGGAAGCTCGTCGCGGTCCACCTCGATGAATTGGAATTTTTCGGCGTATTTTTCAACAACTTCTGGAAAAAATACATCAAGATAATGGCAGTCTTTGCACCAGTCCGTTTTGAATAAGGCCACACAAAGCTTTTCCTGTTCGATCGCTTCGCGAAACGCCTGCTCGGTTTTCACCCGTTCCATTCAAATCCTCCCTATCCCTATTGGCTTGGAAGATAATAAATCTGATTTTTACATATATACCACGCCGCAAGCATTCTGTCAAACCCGAAGGCCTTAAGCGCAAAACGAGCCCAAAGGAGAACGATGCCGATTGCTTCACAATCCCATGATCAAGCCAGTTTCATACATCCTGCTCAAAATAAGACAGGCAGCCGAAGCCGCGCACGGATACATTCTGGGAAAAAGAGAGAGCCGGCTCTATTCCGCCGCACAGAACAAACCCATTCATCCGTTATCCGTCACCGCGCGGGAAAAGTCGGCAATCAAAAACCTGTTGACCGGACTCCTTTCAGCACCGGCATCCTCACTGCGGCCGGCCGTCCCAACGTTAACCGAGCGGAACCGGCGGATTTGCCGGGAAGTGGAAAAGGCAACGCTCGAAGCCAACCGAACCAATGTTACACGCACGGAAGCGTACCGCGACATTTATTTTCGCCACCCCGAGCTTCACTGGGCGCTGCTGGCTCATATGGTATCCCGCAACGGCGGATGGAACATGACCGATCTGAAGGGCGAGCTGCTGCCCAGATTATTGGACGGCCGGCAGGCCGAATCTATTTTCCGGCTGCTGGAAAGGTCCAACTCGCTGATTTTTCAGGATGCTTACCCCCAGCTCCTGCTGTACAGGGAAAGTGTCCGAAGCGGCGAGAACCTGTTTCATCTGCTTCCGCAGTTCCACGTTTCCCGGTTTATGCAGCCGTTTTGGAGCCGTTTCTGGCAAAATCGCGATCCCGTGCCGCTGACCCAGGCGCTGATCGTCAACGAACAAAATTATATCGAAGGCCGGGTGGTGCGTGATCCCTGGTTCCGGAAGCATGTGATCGACACCCCGTTTTTTCGGGCGCAAGCACTGCTGCAGCTGAATCAGGTCGTGTTCCCCTATTATCCGCAGGAAACCGGACCGCGAACGAACGGCGCTTCCCCGATGCTCCCTCCGGCCTCCCCCCGGCTTGCCGGTCTTGTGCTGGAGAACTTTGCCGATCTTTCCGAGCGCATCGAATTCGGCAAAAAGCTGTACGCCATCCTGTTCGCGCTTGCCGACGTGCACAAAGGGGTTCTCGCCTTTGCCCGGACCACAAAGCATACAGGCTCCCGTGCCGATTACTGGGGGCATCTGTTTGTTCCGGGCAGCCTGCCGAATCCTGCCGGCCCATACACCGAACGGTTGGAGCACTGCCGATTAAAAAAGCACGCTCCCAAACTTTGCAGCCCCGGGCTGTCCCAAGCTTGGGAGGAACGGCCGATCGATCCGCCCGAGCGGTATGATTGGTGCGCCGATTTGTCCATGCTTCACTACATCGGCGCCGGCAGCCCGCCCCGAATCTTTGATATCACGTATGAGCACTGCTTGGGTTGGAATAAAATAGAGCTGGCTGTCCTGACCGAACAAAATTCGTAAGCACGTTGTTTTGAGTTTCCCATCTTCCCATGCTCCGCTTCCGCCGCACATGAATGCTTTTTACTCACACCGGTTAACGTTCCACTTTGGAGCGGAGCCTTATTCCCAGCCGCAGCATCCATTTCCGGACGATGGCCGGCATTGAGGAAAAATCCTCCTCCGTCACCACCTTGAACAGCATCAGCAGCAAAGGGTAACTCAACAGCACGGGAATCCCGACCAAGGCGGATTGCAGCAGGAAATTCACCGCGCTGACGGAAGGGTGAAGATACTGTTCACCGATGCGGTCCAAGCCAAAGCCCGCCAAGAGCATAACCGCTGCCGCCAGGAGCATCCCCGTCCATCGGCGGCCGAGAACCACATAGTCGACCGTTCTTCTTAAGACCGCCAAATTGAGGAGCATCGTCAGCATAAAACTGGCTGTTGTGGCCGCCAAAATGCCGTAAATTCCCCAATAAGGCGCTAGCGCAAAGCTTCCCGCCAGCTTCAGCGCAATTCCGGCAAACACATGAACCGTCGGCGCCCGCATTTGGCCCAGCCCCATCATAATCGCGGCCGATGTCATCATCAAAATTTGAAACATCGAAGCGGCGGTCAGCATTGCGATTATCCCCGTTCCATTCGTATCGGCGAAAAGCAGCCCGTTGACCGGCCGCGCGCCGGCAACCAGCGCCAGCACGACAGGCAGGCCGGAAAGAACGGAAATTCTTAGCGCCTGAGAAGCTTTCGCCCCGACCTCCCGCAGGTCGCCCCGGGCGAAAGCCGAGGAAATCACAGGCACGACCGATTGGCTGAGCGCAATGGCCAGGATAATCGGAATCCCGGCTAACGATTGCGCCCTTCCAGCCAATATCCCCAGCGCCGCTTTGGCACCCTCGTCGCCGAGCTGCTGCTTCAGCAAGGGAATGACCGTCGATGAATCGATAAAGTTGATCAACGGCACCGCGAGGGAAATCAGGCTGATGGGAATAGAGATTTTGAGAATCGTCCAGTAGATTTGCCTCATGCCCATGCCCTGATGCGAAGCGGCTGGGCCGGACGGCTCCGCGGTCGCCAAGCTTGCCGGAACGGCGGAGCCGTCCGCATGCTTCGCTGAAGGGGCGAGCTTGCCTTCCCGTTCATCTTCTTTACGCAGCTTCCGCCAGTATAGAAACATCACCGCAAATGCTCCGATGCTCCCCATCACGCCGCCGAACGAGGCTCCCGCCACGGCCCGGACATGTCCGTATCCGAGCAGAAGCAGCAATAATGCAAGCCCGACCGCCGTCAGCACGCGCAGAATCTGCTCGACGATCTGCGACATGCCGTTGGCCGTCATCATTTGCCGGCCCTGAAAGTACCCCCGCATGATCGCGATCAGGGGGAATAGCAGCAACGCCGGCGCCAGCGCACGAATGGCCAGCACCGCATCCGGATCCTCGCTGATCCGGAGAGCGTAATACGGAGCCGCGGCATACAGCAGCACGGTCGACACAAAGCCGGCGGTCAGCGCGAACCACACCGCCGCCCGGAAAATTCGCGCAGCTTGCGCGTATTCGCCGATGGCATACCGTTCCGATATCAGCTTCGACAGCGCGCTTGGAAAGCCGGCCGTAGCCACGATCAAAAGCGCAAAATAAATGTTATAGGCAATGGCGTAGGTTGCCATCCCCGTATCATCCAGCAGATGCTTTAACGGAATGCGCTGCACGACCCCCAAAAATCGCGCTACAAAAGCCGCCAGCGTCAGGATGATCGTTCCCTTGATCAGAGAATCTTTTTTTATGGCCACGATCCCATTCCCCACTTCCAGATTACTGGCTTGAAAATTCACTTCCCGTCACCGGGCTGCGGCATGGAAGTCTCCTGTAAAAAATAAAGGAAAAGCATGCCGCGGCCGCGCATCCACCCAGTCTCTAGTCGCCCAAAACATGCTCCCGGATGATTTTGACCACGCCGTCCTCTTCATTGGTCAACGTGGTCAACCGAGCAGCCCGCTTCACTTCCTCCTGTGAATTGCCCATCGCCACTCCGAGCCCGACACTTTGGATCATCGCCAAATCGTTCAGGCTGTCGCCGATCGCCACAATTTCCGACATGCGGACGCCGAGCAGTGCGCAGACCTCGTTCAAGCCGCTTGCCTTGCTGACACCTCTCGGATTCACTTCCAGATTATTGGGATGCGAATTGGTGATTTCCAGCACTCCCCATTGGCTGATTTCCTGCAAAATCTTTTTCAAAATGGCCGAATCCTCCGCATAATAGCCGAATTTCAACCATTCCCGCGCAAAAATATCTTCCGCCCAATTCTCTTTATTGAACATCCCGTCAACGGTATATCCCCAAAACCAGGTATCGTATTGAACCGCCAGCCGCTTCAGCCTTGCCACCGTTTCCGGCTTCAGCGGAACTCGTTTCCTGAGCTTGCCGGGATGCTCCCAGACCTCGCTCCCGTTAACGGTGATCAGCGGATCATTCAGCCTCAACTCCTCGACAAACGGCATAACGCTGAAGAGCCCCCGGCCCGTCGATAGCACAACCGGGATACCCTGTTTCGTCAAATCACGGATGGCCTGGCGGTTCCCGTCGGAAATCTGCTGCCGGTTATTCAACAGCGTACCGTCCATATCCAGCGCCACCAGTTTATATGGACCCATATGATTTCTCCTTTGGCTTCATGTTTGCTTTCACTATCCGTTCGCCGCAAGTCCGCTGGCCGCAAGCACGTTAACCTGCTCGGACTGCATATAAGTTTGATGCCAGAGCGAAAAAATATAGAGCACCCATAAATGACGGGAATAATCGGCTTGTCCGCCGCGGTGCTGCCAATAAAGCTTTTCCACCGTCTGCATATTGAACAGATGGTCGATACCGCCGTATTTGATTTGCTCCATCAAGACGTCGCCCGTCTCTTCCCTCAGCCAGGACCGGATGGGCACAGGAAAGCCCAGCTTGGGCCGGTCCAGAATGAAATCGGGGATGATGCCCTGCATCGCTTTCCGGAAAATATATTTGGTCGTGCCTCCGGCAATCCGGTAGGAAGCCGGGATGCGCCGGGCCAATTCGAACAGCTCCTTGTCCAGAAACGGCACCCTCAGCTCAAGGGAATGAGCCATTGTCATTTTGTCGGCCTTCATGAGAATATCTCCCGGCATCCACATATTCAAGTCGATATACTGCATCCGGGACACCGGATCGAGATGCTTCGACCGCTCGTAAAACGGTCTTGCCGTTTCCCATGCGCTCTTGTACTTGCCGTAAGCCTCCGTACCGAAATCAACGACGGCTTCCTTCAGCGACTCGCTGAAGATTTTGGCATTGCCCAGAAATCTCTCCTCCAACGGGGTTGTCGCACGCAGCAGAAAGTTTTTGCCGTAAAATTGCCCCGGAATGCCGCTGATTATCCGGTGCAAGGCCCGCTTCAGCGGAAGCGGCATCCAGGCCAACGGGGCCAGTGACAAGGGCTCCCGGTAGATCCGGTATCCGCCGAACAATTCGTCCGCTCCTTCCCCGGACAGTACGACCGTGACATGCTCTCTGGCCAGCTGCGCCACGTGATACAGCGCGATGGCCGACGGATCGGCAACCGGCTCGTCCTGATGCCATACCGCTTTCGGAACGGCGTCAAAATAATCCTGCCGGGTGATCACCTTTGCATAGTGCTCCGTTCCTAACGCCTTAGCCGTTTCCATGGCAATGACCGTTTCATTGTTGGGCCCCTCAAAACCGACGGAGAAGGTCTTGATCGGTTCGACTGCGCGCATGTATGCCGCTATCGCAGTGGAATCGATGCCGCTGGACAAGAAACACCCGCGGTAGACATCGCTCTGCATGTGGTGAACGACCGAATCTCTCAGCCGTTCCCGCAATTCCTCAATATAATCGTGGATCGGACGGTTCTCCGGCTGGAACAGCGGATCCCAATATTTGCGGATTTCCATCGCGCCGTCCGCCTGAATCTTGATCGTATGCGCCGGCGGAAGCTTGTGAATGCCCGCGAACATCGTATCCGGCTCAGGCACATACTGAAACGTAAGATAATTCAGCAGGCTCTGCATGCTGATCGTCCGCTCCACACCGCCGGCCGCCAGAATGCTTTTCATTTCCGACGCAAAGATGAACCGGTCTGCATTCTTCACATAATAAAAAGGCTTGATCCCGAACGGATCCCTGGCCGCGAACAGCTGACGCTTGCGGCGGTCCCAAACGGCGAAGCCGAACATGCCGCGCAGCAGCTTCACGCATTCCTCTCCGTATTCCTCGTACAGATGGACGATGACTTCCGTATCGGTATGGGTTTTGAAGCGGTGCCCCGCGCTTTCGAGACGGTTCCGCAGTTCCTTGTAATTATAAATCTCTCCGTTGAATACGATCCAGACGGTATCGTCCTCATTGGCCATCGGCTGATGTCCTTCAGACAGATCGATGATCGACAAACGACGAAATCCCAGTCCCACACCGGACTCGCTCCAAAAACCGGAATCATCGGGTCCTCTGTGGACACTCACATCCGTCATTCGTTTTAAAGTTTCATAGGCTGGTTCCTGGTTGTCAAACCGTACGATTCCGGCTATTCCGCACATACAAGCGTTCCTTTCTTTAGGCGGCGTTGAACAGTGATTGTCGAGCCGCGCCTTGGCTATCTAATTATCAACTATATCATAAATCGGGGGCTGATGAGAAACGGTCTGAAGCGATTTCCCGGTCCCCGAACATTTCGACGAAACGCTGAGCGGCTTTGGACAAGTATCTATCCTTCAGCCAAATAACGGCCGCCTCGGATTGAATCGAGCAATTTTCCAATTCTATGATTTTGATATTTCTGAGCGGGAACAGCGATAGTGCCGATTTCGATAAAATTGTTGCGCCTATTCCTGCCCCCACAAGTGTAATCAGAATGGTCGGGTCCGCGCACTCGGCGACGATATTCGGTTCAAAGCCGGCCCTGCGGCATTCATTGACGATGATCTCATACACTCCTCTGATATTGGTCCGGTGCAGAAGCAGCAGGGGAACGCGCTCAAGCTGCTCCATGCGCAGCGACGTCTCGGACCCGTACCAATCCTCTGGCGCTAGCAGCACATAAGGCTCGTCCGGCAGCCGCAGCACCTCGAATTGATCCGAATCGACGGGAAGCCGGACAATCGCCACCTCGATATCCCGGTTGATCAGCAAGGCGGATAGGGTAGAGGTGTCTCCACGCTCGATTTTATAGGTAACCTCCGGATATCGGGAACGGAACTGCACAATTTTGGGGGGCAAATGCGAGAGGCTCGAGATCACGGTTCCGATCGCCAGAGTCCCTCGCATTCCCTCACCGGTTTCCTTTACTTCCCGAAGGGTTTCGGCGAATTGCTGCAGCAGAATTTCCCCCTTTTGCCGGAGTATCCTTCCCGCTTCCGTCAGCTCCAGATTTCTGCCGTTGCGTTCCAGCAGGGGCGTGTTTAATTCCTCTTCCATTTGGCGGAGCAGCTGGCTCAACGGGGGCTGGGCCATATTTAATTTTTGCGCGGCGCGGGTAATTTGTCCTTCCTTGGCAATCGTCACGAAATAACGGATCTGGCGCAAGTCCATGCCGGTTCAGCCTACTTTCATATATTTTTCATATAATTTATTAATATTATAGATATTTTACGTATGGAAAGAAAGGTGGTAGATTAAAGACATCTTCGACAGGGAGGGATTGCATCATGCCGGCTAGAACGGGACAACAGTATTTGGAAGCGCTTAACCGAGCGAAAAACGATGTTTGGATTCATGGTGAAAAAGTGGGGAATGCTTCGGAACATCCGGCATTTCGAGGAATTGTGCAAAGCATGGCCGAGCTATACGACCTGCAGTACCAAAAACCGGAGAAAATGCTCTACACATCTCCGACAACCGGCGATCCGGTCGGCTTGTCCTTTATCGCGCCCAAGACGAAGGAAGATCTGGTTCGCAGACGGGAAATGATTTATGAATGGGCCAGCCATTCCGGAGGGATGATGGGACGCTCGCCCGATTATTTGAACACCAGCATCATGTCCTTTGGAACGGCCGCTTCCTTTTTTGCCCAGGATGATCCGAGGTTCGGCGAAAACGTCCGCAATTATTATGAATACTGCAGGGAAAACGATATCAGCTTAACTCACACGCTGATCCACCCTCAAGCAAACCGCGCCAAAAATCAAGCCAATCAGCAGGATCCGTTTCTTTCAGCAAGAATTGTCGAGAAAAATTCGGAAGGTCTGCTGATTCGCGGATGCCGTTTGCTGGCGACTCTGGGCGGGGTTACCGACGAAATCGTCGTATTTCCTTCAACTCTGAATAAGGCGACCACCGAGGATGATCCATATGCGTTTGCCTTCGCGATTCCGAACAATGCGCCCGGCTTGAAGTTCATGTCCCGCGAATCGTTCGATTACGGCAGGAATGCGTGGGATCATCCGATGGGCTCGCGGTTTGACGAATCCGATGCAATCGTCGTTTTTGACGATGTGCTGGTGCCTTGGGACCGCGTGTTCGTCGCAGGAAACCATGACTTGTGCAACCGGACGTATGCGGAAACAAATGCGGTCGTGCATATGACCCATCAGGTCGTCGCGAAAAATATCGCCAAAACCGAGTTCGTGCTCGGAATTGTGCTGAGCATCATTGATGCGATCAATATTTCCTCATTCCAGCATGTCAAGGAAAAAGCGACAGAGGTCATGCTTACCCTGGAAATTATGAAAGCGCTTCTCTACCAATCCGAAGCGAATGCGCAGATCGACCGGTACGGAAACATGACACCGGACTTCACGCAGTTGAACACCGCCCGGAATTGGTATCCCAAAATGTATCAGCGGTTGACCGAAATCATCCGCATCCTGGGAGCCAGCGGGCTGATGGCCATTCCGACGCAGGCCGACTTCCAGTCGCCGGAAATCGGCGAATGGATGCACAAATACACCCAAGGGGCCGCCATGGACGGGTATGACCGCGTGCAATTGTACCGGCTGGCCTGGGATGTCTCGATGAGCGCCTTCGCCACCCGCCAAATGCTGTACGAATATTATTTCTTCGGGGATCCGGTCCGCATGGCAGGCGCCTATTATGATTGGCACGAGAAAGACAAGTACAAGGAAATGGTCAAACAATTTTTGAACCGGGCGAACTCGCCGTCTTTCACATTCGGATAAGAAGGAGAGATTCATTTGAGCGATATCAATATCATCCGCCTGCATCACGCGGCCTTGAATGTGACCGATCTGGAAAAAGCGCGACACTTTTATGAGGATGGTTTGGGCTTGATCGTGACCGAATCGGACGGTCGGCATCTGTATCTCAGAGGCATCGACGACGCCAATCATCACAGTTTGATGCTGATCAAGGCCGGGCAGCCGAGCCTCAACCATATCGCTTACCGCGTCTCCTCGGAGGAGGCGCTCGACAGGCTGGGGCAAATCTTCCTCTCCGAAAATTTGCCGATCCGTTGGCTGGACAAAGATGAGGAATGCGGACAGGGACGAGCGCTCCGCGTTCAGGATCCGCAGGGCTTCCCCGTCGAATTTTTTTGCGGAATGGAGAAGACGGAGCTGATGATGCAAAAGTTCCACCTGCACCGTGGGGCCAAAATCAAGCGGATCGATCACGCCAACTGCCTCGTGCGCGATATCAATCAAGCGTATGATTGGTATATCGACAAATTGGGCTTTATGTGCTCGGAGTACACGGTTTACAGCGGTGAAAAGGATGTTTTGTGGGCGGCCTGGCTGCACCGCAAGCCGACAGTGCATGATCTGGCGCTGATTCGGGAGGTCGGACCGCGTTATCACCATACCGGCTTTTGGGTGGACGATGCTAAAACGATATTGGACGCATGCGATCATCTGGCCGGCATGGGCTATTACCTCAATATCGAACGACCGCCGGGACGTCACGGAACCTCCAATGCGTTTTTCGTCTATGTCCGCGATCCGGACGGCCACCGGACGGAATTATTCACGGGCGATTACTTTACGAACGACCCGGACTGGGAGCCGATCCGCTGGAGCCTGGAAGATCCGCAGCGGGCCACCTTCTGGGGCGCTCTGCCTCCGAAAAGCTGGCGGGAGGAAGCGATGCCGGTACAGCACATCTTGACGGGAGAGCTGTTAAAAATCGAGCCTCCGGTCTGAAGCGTCCGGTGACGGGGCTGTCCCATAAGTCCAACAACTTGGGAACAGCCCCTTTTAACGAATATCCAGTTCATCCGTCATAATAAAGTATTTGAGAAAAAAGTATAATTGATAGTGTTCCTCCGCGGAATGAAGATTCCCGTCATACAGTTCCGCAATCCGTTTCATTCTATAGCGGAAACCGCTGGGAGAGAGATTTAACTCCTTGGCTGTTTTGTACATATTGCAATCATTATATAAATAATAATATAATGTTTTCGTCAATTCGGAAGCATACTCACGATCATACTGAAGCAAAGCTCCCAGTTTTTCTTCAGCCAATTGACGCAATTCTTCGGGATTTTCATGCTGCAACAGGATCCGGAAGACCCCCAATTCCTCATAGGTGATCATGAATTCCTTTTTTGGCTGTTTTTTTTGAATGTCAATTACTTGCTTTGCTTCACGAAATGCGCGATATACTTCCGTTACGTCTTCATATTTTCTGCTTATTCCAATGTTCCAAACGAAATGGGAATCGCTATTTTGCAATAATTTCAATAATTTTCGCCCCATTTCCTGAATGGTCAATCGGTTGTTCTGCATATACTTTTCGGACAGAAGCAGGAAAAGATAACCTGACTTTTCCGTGACAAAGCATTTTTCTCCTTGAGCGTAAAAATAATTTCGCAATTGTTGAATCATTTTTTCCCTGTAAATAAAAAGTTCACCGCTATCCTGCTCTTTTTCCAATAAAAAAACGTAACCGGAAACATTAAGATTATAACCGAGATATCTTCCCTGTTTCATTAACTTTTCTTTATCTATTGAATCGGACAGCATTTCGTCCAAAAAATTTCCCAGCATACGCTGTTCTGTTTCAACCATTGTTTTTTCCTGCAATAAAGAAAGGGAGCATACCCAGGAGGCTCCTTCCAAACATAACCGATAACTTTCAAATTGACTTTGATTATTTGAAACAACGGAAATAAATCCGTATAATTCATTTTTCAAAAAAATTGGGGCTATAATACGTTGATGACCAAGACCATAAGAATCGGGAATATAGAGGTATACTGGCTCATTTTCTTCTTTAAGTTTTTTCAGTATGTAGTTGAAAGAGGGGGATTTCTTTTGATCCTCATTCATCCTGAATAACGATTGGGAATATTGTGCTGCGTCAGAATCAGGTATTCCTGCGGTGGATATAATTGAAAAATCCTGACTTTCAATAACGACAGGTACATCAAGCAAATCATTCAGGTTCGAAGCAATCGATTCCAATTTTTTCCCGCGAATCACATTTTGCATCAGGCTGCGATGAACTTGCAAGGATAGATGTATGGCATCTTGTTGCTTTTCAATCCTTTGATACGCTTCATCTAAAGGACTGAGTAAATTGATCTCTTCGAAAAAGGTTGATTCGTGATCAATCTCGCTTCCCCATTCTTGCACTGTTTTTCCTATCCATGTACAATACGGATCACCCATGGCCCGGCATTTTTGTTCTTTGAAGATGACTTTTTCCGGGAACTTGGCGGATACGTAACCGCTTCCATAACCGGCCATCATTGAACAAACCGGCCGATGGCTCTTGCCGAAATGTTTGAGATATTCTTCCGCTTCATATGAAGCGTACCAAAAACCTTCACCATAATAGGTTCCTTTGTGTTCGTCAAATTCCAATTTCGTCAGTTCCACTCTGCCGAATCCCTGTGTTTGATGGATCTTGGGCCCGGCCGTAAGCCATTCATCATGACTTTTGTATCTGTATTTTTCGACGATGGTTCTGGCGTCGTGCTCCCCTCTGTACCAGCCGTATCGAAACATGATCCCCTTGGCCCGCTCAAAACCGAGCACATTGATCAAATCCCGCTTTAACCGACCGAGCGAATGGGTATCATTGAGCACCACCCGGGACTGATTGATAAAAATTTCGCCCTTGTTACCATCGTAATCCATAATTTCTCGAATGTCCAGGTCCTTAATGTCTTTTTGAAACATGCGGCCAGCCTCCTTGATTATACTTCTTGTGTCTGGGTCAAGATGTCATCATGTCTGCTGGTATGCTTGTTAGTTTGTATTATAATGATTTGCATCAAGGAATGATACATTAAAAAAAACGAAAAAGTAAATACTTTTTCGTTCAAAATAAGGATAAAACAGGATACCCGTTCTTGGCGCCAACGATCTACGGTGCTGAAAGGTCTGCTTGAGCGTGCGCCCGGATCGCTTTTACAGGCGCGGTCTCCTTTAAAAACAGCGCAAAAATGACAACTAATATCAAACCTGCCATCGCATTGTACAATATTTTGTCTATGCCAAAATGGACCGCGACAAATCCCGCGATAACGGGCGCGATGCCGCCGCCGAATATCTCTCCGGTTCCGCTGACGACTCCTGCGGCAGATCCCTTCAAAGCCGGAGGAACGGCGTCCTTGGAGTGACCATGGCCAGCATCGTCAACAGACCGAATGACAAGCCGGCCAGGATGAACACGAGAACGAACAGTAGTATCGGCTTCGCCCCTGTATTGAGGAGGGCAAGCAGAGCGATGACGGCAAAAATCGGTGTAAGAATAATGGTCGGCTTGCGGCCTATTTTGTCGGACAGGCGTGGAACGACAAGATTTCCGACAAACCCTCCAAAGCCGATGCCCGCGATGACAAATCCCATACTGGCAACGGATAATCCCAAGTAATCGGTCAAATAGCTGGGCAGCATGGCACTGATGACAAAAATGTTGGACATGGCGCCGAAAACCCCGAAGCAGCCCAGGAGAACATTTCTGTATTTAAGCAGTTCTTTATATGGAACGTTCGCTGGTGCCGACTTTTCACTTTTGATCGGCTCTTTAATGAGTTTATAGAACAAGTAAGCCACTATAAAGCCAGGAAGAGCCACAATGACAAACACCCAACGCCAAGACGGCAAAACTCCAAGGAGCTGAGTGGCGATAATCGGCCCCAGACCAAGGCCCAGCAAGCAGAATGCGCTGCCCATGATTCCCATGTTCAGGCCTGCGCGGTCTTTTCTGGATACTTGTAATCGAGATCCTGCACGATGACAGGGAATAAAGGAGCAATGATCCACCGGTCCAAACTGACCAGACCGAAAGCGATGGATAATAAGGCGATGGCTTTCCATTCATACTTCGTATCCCATGATTCATTCATTCAGGATTTCTCCTCTTTGATCAATAGGCTCGATTTCATCCTGATGACAGGTTTTACGGCGACCCCGTTCTTCGAATCTTCAAACGCCTGGTTAATGTCGTCGAATTCATAAAATGAAACGAGTTTGTCAAAAGGAAACCGGCCTTTCTTGTAGTACTCGATCAGCTTGGGTATGAACAATTGCGGGACGGCGGATCCTTCAATGACCCCGGTCACGGTTTTCCCTTGGGACAGGATATCCTCATTCATATTTAATGTGACGTCTCCGCCCACTCCCACAACGCATGCGGTTCCAAGAGTTCTCAACCCCTGAACGGATTGACGGAACACCTCCGCGATCCCCGTTGCCTCAATGGCATAGTTGGTGCCCCCGTTTGTGATCTTGCGGACTTCTTCCACGACATCGACTTTCTTGGCGTTCAGCGCATGAGTGGCGCCCAGTTCCAGGGCCAAATCTAACCGCTGCTGAAAGACGTCGACGGCAATGATTTCGGCGCACCCGGCAATTTTGGCGGCCATGACCGCGCTCAAACCCACCGATCCGCAGCCGTAGATCGCAATGGAACTGCCAAATTCCGGCTTGAGTTTGTTTAGTACGGTTCCGCTGCCGGTTTGAATGCCGCAGCCCAAAGGTCCCAGAAGATCCAAGTCAATGTCCCGGTCCACCTTGACAACACTTCGTTCGTGCGCTATCGCATAGGTTGCAAAAGAAGACTGTCCGAAAAAAGAGGATACATGGATGCCGTTCAGCCGAATGGGGCTCGTTTGACTGAAAAAGTTCAAAGGAAAAAATTCAGTGCAGTATGCGATGTCCCCGTTTAAACAATGTTCGCATGCACCGCATGTAGCAAAGGATAACACCACATGATCGCCGGGCGCGACGGATTTCACGTTTGCCCCGATCTTTTCGACAATTCCGGATCCTTCATGCCCCAATACCGCCGGCAAAGGAACAGGGACCAATTGATCCTGCACGACCGCATCGGTATGGCATATGCCCGAAGCCGCGATTCTCACCAGAACCTCGTCATCTTTGGGTGCGGATAATTCCACTGCCTCAATTTTGAAATCAGCGCCTTTTTCGTGAAGTAAAGCTGCTTTTGCTTTCATATCTTTTTTCACATCCTTCGTTATTTATGATCGTGTCGATCAACCCCAAAACGGGTACACGCGCTCCTCATTCTGGATGCTGATCCATTTGACCGTCGTAAATTTATCGATGACCCACTCTCCGCCAAAACGGCCGAGTCCGGAGTCTTTTTCACCCCCGAAGGACACATGTGCTTCTTCGTTGACAGGCTGATCGTTGACATGGATCATTCCGGTTTCAATTTGCTTTGCCACCTCCACGCCTCTGTGAAGATTTCCGGTGTACACCGAACCGCTTAATCCGTAGGGAGAGTCGTTGGCCATTTTAATGGCCTCTTCTTCATTCCCGGCTTTCAAAATCGAAGCGACCGGTCCGAAAACCTCATTTTTGGCGACAGGCATATCATTTTTCACATCCGTCAAAATAACGGGAGACATCACATTGCCGTTGACTTCGCCGCCCATGATTTGATTGGCGCCCAGATTGACGCTTTCTTCCACTTCTTTTTGTATCCGTTTGATGGATTCCGAATTGATCACCGGTCCGATCAACGTTGGAAATTGTGTCGGATTCCCGACTTGCAGTTGGCTGACTTTTTGTTTGAACACCTGCACAAATCGGTCATAAATACCGGCATCCACAATGATGCGATTTAAGGCCATACATATTTGTCCCGAATGCAAAAACTTGCCCACCGCCGCTTTTTCAGCCGCCTTTTCAATATCCGCGTCGTCAAGCACGATCATGACATTGTTTCCGCCAAGCTCCAAAGCCGTTTCTTTGAGCATGCCGCCGGCCAATTGAGCGATATGGCGACCCGCCTCGGTGGAACCCGTGAACGAAATCAACTTCGGGACAGGATGGACTACAAAATCGTCCCCGATTTCCGAGGCTTTTCCAGCTATAACATTGAATACGCCTTTTGGCAGCCCCGCTTCTTCGAATATTTCCGCAATGAGCAAGCCGGATGTGATCGGCGTTTCCGATGCAGCCTTCAAAACCACCGCGTTCCCTGTGGCGATGGCCGGTGCAACCGAGCGCATGGACAGAACCAGGGGAAAATTAAAGGGGGCGATCACACCGATCACGCCTTTGGGAGACCGATAGACACGGTTTTCTTTGCCCGGAATATTCGAGGGCAGAATTTTCCCCTCCATGCGCAGCGGGAAAGTTGCGGCCACCTTCATCGTTTGCAAAGTGGCCCCCCACTCGATATCGGCTTTTATCAGGGTACTGCCGCCTTCTTTGACCAGGAGTTCCACAATCTCATCTTTGCGTTCCGCAAAAATGGCCGCCGCCTTTTCAAGAACTTCCTGCTTTTGGGCCGGCAGTGTACGGGCCCACTCTTTTTGCGCTTCTTTCGCCGCTTGATAGGCCCGATCCAGATCCTGTTTGGACGCGGTTGGGATTTCGTTGATGACTTCGCCTGTAAACGGATCTTTATTTGCAATTGTATCGTTGCCCGATCCTGTTACCCATTCGCCCGCGATAAATTGCTTTGTATATTTTTCGTTTCCCAATGTTAACGCCTCCTTCATTCAAATTTTTTATCAAAGGTTATCCTGCTCGACAAACGCGGAACGCAAGGAGCGAGCGACTTGTTCAATGGCCGACCTGCCTTTGTCCATTACCCCCGACATCCAAACAAATCCATGCATCATGCCTTCATAGCGGGTTAGTTCAACCGGAACACCAGCTTCTTTTAAACGCGCCGCATATGCCTCCCCTTCGTCGCGCAACGGGTCGTATTCGGCGGTGATCACGAGTGCGGGCGGCAAATCGCTCAAATCATCCGCAAGCAGAGGGGATAACAAAACATTCTCCGCATCCGCCCCGGTGCGTATATAGTGGTTTGTGAACCAATCCATATCCGCTTTTGACAGAAAATATCCTTCGCTGAACTCCCGGTACGATTGTGTATTGGAATTGATGTGCGTCACCGGATAAATCAAAATCTGGGAGATAAGTTGCAGATCTTTGCGCTGTTTTGCCAGTTGTGCAACGACCGCGGCCATATTGCCGCCGGCACTGTCGCCGCCAATTGCAATTCGACTTGCATCTCCGTTAAGTCGTGCGGCATTTTCTTTCACCCAGCATGTCGCCCGATAGCAATCTTCCAGTGCCACAGGAAATTTGAACTCCGGCGCCAAGCGATAATCGACCGACGCTACTATACAGCCGACACGATTTGCTATGGTACGCATTGGGGCATCGACGACGTCCAAATTGCCAAGCACCCACCCGCCGCCATGGTAGTAAACAAATATCGGCAAGCGACCTTCCCTCTCGGGAGTGTAGAAGCGAACGGCAATCTCGCCGCCATCGACGGGCACTGGGATTTCTTCCGCCTTGGCCACCGGCTCCGGCACTCCGGCGAGATCTTTCATGACACCGTTCATTCCCCTCGCTTGCTGCGGAGACATTTCCGGCAAGGGCGGCGCGTTTAAAGAAGCCAATTGATTCAGAAATGATATTGCTTGAGGATCCAATGGCATTTTTTATTCCTCCTTACTTGTGTTTGCGGCAGCCATCACTTTCCCTTCGGAAAGTCGAAACTCTGTTTTTTGAAAGCGCTTTCTATAATGATTATATAAAATGAGGCAAAAATTAAATACAACATATTGTAATAGACTTTTTAATAAAATCAACACTTTTGAACAGTAAATCATGGCCCTATCCCAAATGCCTATCCAAATCGAATGCGGAATCAGAAGCAAAAAAAAACGGCATCGCTGCCGTCTAACTTCTAAGATTTTTGCCATAAAAGATTTCATCCATCTCCGCCTTTATTCTTTCAGTGATTTCCTTCTCTTCCTCCGGGCTCAGCTTCTCTTTTGTGTATCCGAAAAGATAGTTGTCGAGATCGAATTTTTTAAGCTTGCATTTGGTGTGGAAAATATTTTCCTGATAAACATTGACATCGATCATATCGAATTGGCGGATGATATCCTCCGGAATATAATTTTGGATCGAGCTGATCTCATGGTCAATAAATAGCTTGTTACCGTTGATATCCCGGGTAAAGCCGCGGACTCTGTAATCAATGGTCATGATATCCGTGTCGAACGAGCGAATCAAATAATGCAGCGCTTTTAGCGATGAAATCTCGCCGCAGGTGGATACGTCAATATCCGCTCTAAACGTGCTGATCCCTTCATCCGGATGATATTCCGGATAAGTATGGACCGTTATGTGGCTTTTTTCCAGCTGCATGACAACCGATTCCGGAAGCGGTCCGGGAGATTCCTCGAATGCTTCTGCCGGAACCTCGACGATCGGTCCTTCGGATACCAGCAAGGTCACACTCGCTCCTTGAGGAACATAATCCTGCTTCGCAATATTTACGACATGCGCGCCGATAATATCCGCCACCTTCCTTAAAATGTTCGTCAATTGATCCGCATTGTATTGCTCGTCAATATAGGCGATATATGCTTCACGCTCCTTCTTTGTCTTTGTATAACAAATGTCATACATATTGAAGCTCAATGATTTCGTGAGATTATTAAAGCCATGCAATTGGATATGCTGTTCCGGCTTGATATTCATGGTCGATTCACTCCTTAGGCTAATTCGAAACTATTGTTATCCAATATATCCAATTTGGCCGTGAAAAATAAACAAAACGGCATTTCTGCCGTTTTGTTTATGGATGCTCGGTATGCGGAAATTAGTTCTATAAACCTCGCAATCCAGTGTATAATTGATATATTCAATCCCCGATATCCAGAATGGAGAGCAGAAGTTGAAAACCTTCAAAAAGGTATATATCGAAATTACGAGCGTTTGCAACCTGGCGTGCAGCTTTTGCCCGCAAACCGGCCGGCAGGCGAATTTTATCAAGGTAGATACGTTCGCCCATACACTCAATCAAATCAATCGCCACACGAATCATATCTACCTCCATGTAAAAGGCGAGCCGCTTCTGCATCCGAAGCTGGATGAGCTGCTGGACATCAGTCACGCGAAAGGCTTCAAGGTCAATATCACGACAAACGGCACACTGATCCAGAAAGCCAAGCACAAAATCCTGGGGAAACCGGCTGTTCGCCAAATGAACTTTTCCCTCCACAGCTTTGACGGGCATGAAGGCTCGACGGATCGGGAGCAGTATATAACGAATATTCTTTCTTTTATCCGGCAAGCGGCTGAAGCGGGACAAAACGTTATTTTTTCATTGCGGCTGTGGAACTTGGATCAGGACAATGCGACGAATTTGGAAAAAAACAGAAACCGGCACTCGTTGGAGATTATTGAGAAGGAGTTTAATCTGAACTACAGAATCGAAGAAAAAGTGGAGCGGGGCAAAGGGTTGAAAATTGCCGAGCGCATTTATTTGAATCAGGATCATGAATTTGAATGGCCGAGCCTGCAGGCTCCCGAAGATGATGGAAAGGGGTTTTGTCACGGTCTTCGCAGCCAAGCCGGGGTGCTTGTCGACGGCACGGTCGTGCCTTGCTGTCTCGATGGCGAGGGCGTAATTAAATTAGGGAATATTCACGACTCCTCTTTTACCGAGATCATCGAGAGCGAGCGGGCCAACCGTCTTTTCGACGGATTTTCCAAGAGGGAAGCGGTGGAGGAGCTGTGCCGGAAATGCGGGTATCGAAAACGATTCGGCGCGTAGAAGGCGGCCGAAATGGCAAGATCGAGCACTTGATGATGTGACGGAGATGAACGGATTTGAGGTCCCGCATTCATCGTTTATTCGACAGCATCTGAACAGACGGTCAGGTGAACGACGCGGAAGGCTAGAAAGAGGGCATGGTCATGCGGAGATACTGTTCGCGAGAAATGTTTGGTGGCCATATAGAGGCAATCTCGAGCATTTGCATCCCGAATTCGAGGTGCTGGATTGGCGGGGCAGATCGTATTTTGCGGACTTTGCATTTTCGCCGGAGCGATGGAAGCTGCTCATAGAGATTAAGGGTTTCTCCGAGCATGTAACGAATATGGATCGCCAAAAATATTGCAACGAACTGAATCGGGAGACATTTTTGGTTATCGGGAAAAAAACAAATCTAAATGCCGGTTTTCCAGTCAATAGAACCATAAAGCGAGAATTTGCCTTAAGTAGCTACAGAAAATCCAGTTGATTGGAAGTTGCTTCTGCTGCCGCGGCGCTTGCACCATCGGAACCAAGCCGTGTCCCCTTTCGCCGCTGCTTTCAAACCCTTCCCATTGCAATCTATGTCTCAGCTTCAGTATAATAATTATTGCATCTACTTCTACGCATTCAGACAAAAGAGAGGGATACCATGCTCCAATTACAATTAACAGACCAAGCGAAATTAGAACTTCAAAACCGGTTAAGCTCAAGCTCAAAACCATATATACGTCTGCAGATGCGCCATAGCTGTTTTATGAAATTAAAATTGACAATAGAAGACGCTGTACAAATCAACGATGTTGTTGTGGCGTTAGACGGATTTGATTTTATCGTTGACAAAACTCAAATTCATTATTTTCAAAATGGAAAGCTGGACTTTATCGCAGACCATACCGGATTCAAGCAATTTGAAATTACCGCCTAATCCACCCTGCTCTCGAAGTTCAGTCGACGATGACCAGCTCTAAGATAGAAAGAGACACCTGTGGTCCTTCGCTTCGTCCCCCTAGGCTCCATAAAAAAAACGACCCTCTCGGATCGTTATTTTTATGGAGCCTAGGGGGATCGAACCCCTGACCTCATCGCTGCCAGCGATGCGCTCTCCCAGCTGAGCTAAGGCCCCTCAAGCGACAAGATTGATAATAGCATATGACGGGACCGTGTGTCAATGGCGAATGAATCCAGATTTTGAAAATGAATTAATCATTTTTGCCAAGCAAACTCGTCAGTTCCTTCAAGAACATGTTGATATCTTTAAATTGACGGTAAACCGACGCGAATCGGACATAGGCGACTTCATCGACAGGATACAGCTGTTCCATGACGAGCTCGCCGATGATCCGGCTTTCCACCTCGGCGTGCGCCGTATTTCGCAGCTCCTTTTCCACCTCGGATACGATCGCTTCCAGTCTTTCAACGGATACGGGGCGCTTTTCGCATGCTCTCAGCAATCCCCGCAATATTTTGTCCCTGCTGAACTCCTCGCGGCTTCCATCCTTTTTGATGACAACCAAAGGTGTTTCTTCCACCATTTCGAATGTCGTGAAACGCCTTGCGCACCGCTCGCATTCCCTCCTTCGGCGAATCGATTTATTATCGTTGGCCGGGCGGGAATCCAGCACTTTCGTTCCCGAGTAATCGCAAAACGGGCATTTCATAAGCTCGTCCTCCTTTTATCTAAAAATCACATTCCAGCAGTACCATAGGTTACCTGTAATGAAGCTGCGATAATCGCACATAATAGAACTACCAACGACAAGGAGGTGAAGAAAAATGGCTCAAGGTCAATCCCGTTCCAGCAATGCGCTGGTCGTGCCGCAAGCGGATGCCGCTTTGGATCAATTGAAATATGAAGTTGCGCAGGAATTAGGTATCCAGATCCCCCAAGACGGTTATATGGGCAACATGGCCACCCGTGATGCTGGCGCGATCGGAGGTCACATCACTCGTCGTCTGGTACAAATTGCCGAACAACAGCTTGCCGGCGGTGCTCGTTAACCGCTAACACTTCACGTCATGATTGCAATGGAATAGAGGGTTCATTCAAAGGTGTTGGGCAGTCGGCGAATTCGCCGGTTTGCCCGACACTTTTATTTTTGCTTCTGCGCTGATTCCCCAAACTTCCGAATAAAAACTGCTGTATTTTTTATAATAATAAAGAATGCGTTGAATGTAGTGGCGGGTTTCGCCAAAAGGTATCTGCCCAACCGTCGCCAATCTGCCGTCCCACTGCCGCGTATCCAGCCAATTCGCGACATTGCCGGGACCCGCGTTATATGCGGCTGCGATCACCGCAATTCGATCTTCCTCAGTTTTTAACTTGATATGCTTGTCAAACTGCTTCAACAGCGAATCGATATACCATGTACCTACTTCAATATTGATCGCCGGTATTTCCAGCTGATCGCGAATCATGTCGGAGAATTGCCCCTGCTCAATAATCCAATCGGCGGTTTGTGGCATTATCTGCATCAGACCGATGGCGCCTTTTTTGGATCTCAGGTCGGTCTTGTAGTTGCTTTCCACCCGTATGATCGCAGCAATCAGGAATGGATCAAGTTGAAAATTCGCCGCGCTGATCCGGATATCCTGTTCGTATTTGATTGGGTACAGCACTCTCCCCACCCAGTCCGAGTTGGAAAATAAAACTCCGACAAACAGGATAAGCAGAACGGCCAGCACGCTTTTCCTCTGGAAGAATTTCATTTCAATCCCTTTCCAATCCAAAACAGATCGATCTGGTTGCGGGTGCTTTCGGGCGTCCCGCTGTTGTCGATCACGATATCGGCCATTTTCTTCTTATCCTCAATGGGCATCTGTGCCCGAATTCGCAGCGTTGCCTGCTCCTCGTCGATACCGTCCCTGGCCATCAGCCGGCGGATTTGGATCTCTTCCGGGACGTAGACCAACAGAACCTCGTCATACAAGTGTTGAAGTCCCGATTCAAACAACAGAGGAATATCCGCCACGACCAGACTTTCCGGATGCTCCAGCTCTGCTCGGCTCATCCGCTCCTTCATAATCTCCCGGATGGCCGGATGAAGCAGGGCTTCAAGATCTTTACGCGCCTTCCGGTCGGCAAAAACGATATCCCCCAGTTTTTTTCGATCCAGCGAACCGTCCGCATTTCGGATCGCTTGTCCGAATCTTTCATATACCTTGTCCAACACAGCGCTGCCGGGAAGTACCACTTCCCTGGCAACTTGATCCGCATCGATCAGGATCGCTCCCTTGTCGACCAGCATTTTGGAAACCGTGCTTTTTCCGGTCGCTATGCCTCCGGTAAGCCCAATATTCATTTGATTCACTCCTTGGTTTCTGAAAGCAAATTCTAACGCAATTTCTACATCAATTTCAATATCGCAATCAGGATCAGGAGGATTCCCGGAAGAACGGTCAGCTTCTTGACCCACTCCTTATCCGAAAACAAATGGCCGACCTGCAAGCCGGCTGCGAAAAACGAACCGCTTGTCAGCGCGATGACCGTCGCGGTCACAATCGGACGAAACCCGATGAGCGCCGCGCCGATACCCGCCCCGAAAGCATCCAGGGATAACGCCAGCCCCAACAGGGCCGCTTCCGAAGGGGATATGATCCCCGATCGGTCCACATCCGCCATCGAGGGGGTGTTTATGACTTGGACCACCAGTCCCAAACGCTTGATTTTGATTTCCAGAATCGGCAGCTCCGCCAAATCCGCATCTTGCTGTTTGGCGGACTGGGGCTCGTTTCCGGCTTCCCACAGGTCCTTTTTTTGGTTCCGGATACTTTGTGCGATGGCCCATATCCCGATACCGATCAGGATGAAAGCGCCGATTTTCGAAGCCCACAAGGGTGAAAAAATCCTTGAAATTAGGAGTCCGATATGCATGGAAGCATAGATCACGATCCCGGAAAATCCCGATATAATCATAATGGAGATCAACGGAATTCGTATTTTGCGCAGTCCGTACGTCGAACCGACGCCAAATCCATCCAAGCTTACGGCAAATGCCAGCAAGCATAATGAAACGATCGGCGGCAACGTATCCCCTCCTATGCAGTCATCCTCATACCGGATCGTATGAAGGATAAGTTGGCGCAGCGATAGTTGGTTAAGCCCACTTTGCACTGCACACACTATCATATGGAAAGGGAGGTGAATCGGTGCATTTTTCGTCAAACCCGAACCTTCTTGCTTTTGAGCGGCTGGCACTTTCGGCAATAGTGGGTTCCCCGCCCTCCGACCACCGTCTTGGCGATCGGCAAGCCGCACCGCGGACAAGGCTGCGATTCGCGTCCGTAGACATTCAACCGCTGCTGGAACATGCCCATTTCACCCTGGCCGTTCACGTAAGACTTCACGGAAGAGCCTCCCGCGTCCACCGCTTCCTTCAGCGTTTCAACGATAGCATTATGCAGATTGCGTAGTTCAGCAGGCTTCAGCGAGTCAGACGTCCGCTCCGGATGAATCCCCGCGCGAAAAAGCGCCTCATCCACATAAATATTACCGATGCCAACGATGTATTCCTGATTGAGCAGCAGCGGCTTGATCTTCGTTTCCCGCTTGCCGATGCGCGCACGGAAGGCTTCATAGGTAAAGCTTTCATCCAGAGGCTCGAGACCCAGCTTGCACAGAGGAGGCAGCGTCCATTCCTGATCCGTCTCGAACAAATCCATCGTCCCGAACTGGCGCACATCCTTGTAGCGCAGCTCTGTTCCATCCGAGAAATGAAAAATCACATGCGTATGCTTTTCCACAGGCTCACCCGACGGATATACTCCGTAACGTCCCTCCATCCGCAGATGAGAAACCAGCACAAGATCATTCAGGATGATCCTTAGAAATTTTCCTCTTCTTTGAACATCCTGAATCGTTTGTCCGCGCAGCATTTCCGCAAACAGGACAGGATCGTCCGGTCGTCGGATAATTCTGGGCAGATGGACGCTCACTTGGCGGATTGTCTTTCCCGCCACCAATTGATTCAACGTCCTTTTCACTGTTTCGACTTCCGGAAGCTCCGGCATAAGCGCACCTCCATTTCTATTCGTTTCCCGCAAAGATCGGCAATCCAATCGATCCGGTTATTTGGCTTCATACCAGTTCAGTCCGTAGCTGACATCCGCTTTTAACGGAACGTCCAGCTTCAAGGCGCCTTCCATGACCTCCGGAACCAGCTTTTTCATCCGCTCCAGCTCGTCCTCCGGGACCTCCAGCACCAATTCGTCATGCACCTGCAGCAGCATGCGGCTTTTCAGTTTTTCCCGCTGCAGTCGGGAATGCAGCTGTACCATCGCAAGCTTGATAATATCGGCCGCTGATCCCTGGATCGGCGAATTCATCGCCGTCCGTTCCGCAAAAGAGCGGAGATTATAGTTGGAGGAATTGATCTCCGGCAAATATCTGCGTCTCTGCAGCAGAGTCGTCACATAGCCGTCCCTGCGGGCCCGCTGCACAATATCTTCCATAAATTTGCGCACACCCATAAATACGTTCAAATATTGCTCGATGAACCGACCGGCCTCTTTTCGGGTGATATTGAGATTCTGGGAAAGTCCGTAATCGCTGATTCCGTAGACAATTCCAAAGTTCACCGCCTTGGCCTGCCGCCGCAAATTCGCGTCGACTTGGTCCTCCGAAACGCCGAAGACGTCCATGGCGGTCTTTGTGTGAATATCTTTATTGTGCTGGAAAGCCTCAATCAGCTTATCGTCTTGGGAGATGTGCGCCAGCACTCTCAGCTCGATCTGTGAATAATCGGCCGCCAGAATATACCAGCCCGGCTCGGACGGAACGAAAACCTTGCGGATTTTTCGTCCTTCCTCCATGCGGATCGGGATATTCTGCAGATTGGGAAACTGGCTGCTCAGCCTTCCGGTGGCCGCGACCGTCTGACGGAAGTAGGTGTGAACCTTGTGCGTTTCCGGGCGGATTTCTTTCAGCAAGCCTTCCACGTAAGTCGACAGCAGCTTGGCGATCTGCCGGTAATGAAGAATCTTGTCGACAATTTCATGATAAGGGGCCAACTTCTCAAGCACTTCCGCATCCGTGGAATATCCCGTCTTTGTTTTTTTGATTACGGGAAGACCGAGCTTGTCGAACAGAATTTCACCAAGCTGTTTGGGTGAATTGATGTTGAATTCCATCCCGGCCAAATCATGGATGTCCGCCATCAGCCCCTCCAAAATCCCCTCGAGCTCCTTGCCGTAGCTCTTCAAATCCTCCGTGTCCACCAGCACGCCCGTCAGTTCCATTTCCGCAAGCACGGCGGAAAGCGGAAGCTCCAGGTCATAAAACAATCGATGCATGCCGCTGTTCTCCAGCTCCTGTTGAAGCACCCCGCTCAAGCGCCGGATGGCAGCAGCCTTTCTGCAAAGATGTGCGCTCAATTGATCCTCTTTTGGCACCCGGAATTTCGCGCCCTTGCCAAAAATCCGTTCATCTTCGGAAATCGGGGGCAGTCTGAATTTATCGGCAAGCCCGTGCAGCGACAGACTTGATTCCGTGGGATCGAGCAAATATGCGGCCAACATCACGTCAAACACGACGCCCCTCAGCGCCTGCTGCTTCCAAGCCAGAGCTACGGCCGCTTTATGCATGTCGTACATTCTTTTTTCAATCGTTTCGTCGGCCAGCCATTCCCTGACCTTGCCGGCTTCCGGCAGCTCCATGGTGGCCTGAGACATGTAGTAGGCTTTCCCTTCCGCCAAAAAAGCGTAGCCGATGATCTCGGAAGCGTGCGGATTTTCCCCGGCCACCTCGATATGCATCGCTTCGACCGAGGGCAGCATACCGATAAAATCCGGCAGTCCGCCGCTTGTGACAATTTGCGCCGCGATTTGTTCCTGCTCCGTTTCTTGGCGGCTTTCCTCCGATAAATCCATTTTTTCAAGCAGCGATTTAAACTCGAGCTTGCGGAACATCTCCTTGACCGATCGGGCGTCAAAACCGCCGTATTCCAAACGGTCCCACTGCCCTTCGATCGGAACCTCCACTTCCCGGAAAATAGTCGCCAGCTCCTTGCTCATTTGAGCACTGTCGGAATGGCTGCGGATATTTTCACCCAACTTGCCTTTGATCCCGTCCGCATGCTTCAGCACATTCTCGACAGACGCATATTCATGCAGAAGCTTCAGCGCGGTTTTCTCTCCAACTCCCGGAACGCCGGGAATGTTGTCCGACGGGTCGCCCATCAAGCCCTTTAGATCAATGATTTGCTTCGGCTGCAGTCCATATTTTTCTTCTACGGCCGCCGGATCGAAACGATCCACCTCCGTAATCCCCTTGCGCGTCAACAGAATGGTTGTCCTGTCCGATGCCAGTTGGAGCATGTCCTTGTCTCCGGTGACGATGAGCACTTCCATCTCGCGTTCCTCGGCCAGACGGCTGATCGTGCCGATAATATCGTCGGCTTCATACCCTTCAAGCTCATATTGGAAAATCCGAAAAGCTTGGAGCAGCTCTTTCATCATCGGAAACTGCTCGGAAAGCTCCGGCGGAGTTTTCATTCTCCCGCCTTTATATTCTTTGAAATCCTGATGACGGAACGTGATCTTGCCCGCATCGAACGCCACCATGAAATGAGTGGGCTTCTCCTCTTCAATTATCCGGAGAAGCATCATCGTAAAGCCGTAAACGGCATTGGTATGCATACCTTGGGAATTGCTGAGCATCGGTAGGGCATAGAACGCCCGGTTGGCAATGCTGTTGCCATCGACCAAAATGATTTTTTCCATTGACACACCCCTATTTTTTTCATGCTCCCTATTCATCATAGCACAACTTCGTACAAGTTTTTACTGCAAACAACGGGTTTCTAAATGACTCTTTGAAACATAGCATAGAAATAAGGGAGTGATTGGCACAATGAAACGGTATTTTTCACCGAACGGCAAAAAAGTCATTTTTTTTGACTTGAACGGAACGATTATCGATCTGCAGGCCTCGCTGGAATCGAGCTTCAAGGAAACGCTGGAGGAATTCACGGGCAGATGGTACTCCGAGGGAAGCGGATGGGATCCGGACAAGATTCTCCTCAAATATCGCAAGCTGAGGAAAACAATGGCGCAGCAGCGGCACCAAAGCTCGATTCTAAAAGAAACTTTCAGAGGCACCCCGATTCCCGTCAACGACGAATTTCTTCGGTCTTTCTCCAGAAGATGGAAGGAGTTGAAAGCGGAAATCGTCGAACCCTATCCGGATGTCAAAAATACGTTGGAAAAGCTGGCTTCCCGATATACGCTGGCCATTATCAGCAACGGGAACCGAGCCAGGCGGACGGCGCAGCTCCGCCGCTTGGGAATCCGCAATATCATTCCGGATGACCGGCTGTTCACTCCGGTAAACGGCTGGAAAAAACCGGACCCGGGAATGTTCAAATACGCATTGGAGCAATTGAATATCCCTGCATCGCAGGCCGTCATGGTCGGTGACTCATGGAAAAACGACGTTTTCGGAGCCACCCGTGCGGGAATGGATGCCGTTTGGATCCGTAGGCTCGGGAAAACCTCCTCAACCATGAGAAAGGTCGGCAGAGAGAAAGTGATAATGCTCCGAAGCTGCAGGCAATTGACGGAAATCTTTTAAATGCTTTGCAATTTTTAGGGGTCCAAGGTTTTTTCCAAAAAAACGCTTCCGCGGTGGAGCTTGGCCTTTTTCTTCAATTCCGCTGCGGCTTGGGATATGGACTCGACGGTGGCGCAGCCCGCATTCGAACAGCGAATGACGGACAGTGAAACGGTAACCCCCATGTGGTCGGAAACCGGATTGCCCGACCGATCCAATACGGTGATCAGATCGATGTCATCGTAAAAAGAATGAATGCCCTGCTCAAAGCGTTCGATGATCTCTTCGCAAATTCGATCCGGCCGTTCGCTTCCACATATGATAATGAAATCGTCGCCACCGATGTGACCGACAAAATCCCCCGGCCGTCCGTGCAAACCCACGGAATTCTGAATAATATCCGCAGTATACCGGATGACCCCGTCGCCTTTTTGAAATCCGTAACGGTCATTGTACCATTTGAAAAAGTCCAAATCGGCATAGATGACCGCGCATGATTCGTTGGTCGCGATGCGCCGGCTCAGTTCTTTTTCGATTTGCATATTTCCGGGAAGGCCCGTCAGCGGATTGGAAACTCTGGCCTTCTCCATTTTCTCATTGGTAATGCACTCCAGAATAGCGCGGACCGTTGCGGCTCCTTTAATCCGTCCCTTGCTCGTGACAATAACCAGATCATACAGATTCCTGATTTCCCGGGCAATCGCCATTTGAGAAGCATTTTCCACCATCATGCTCTCATCCACGACGAGCGGATGCTTGTCCATGATCAATTGGATCGGCTTATGCCAATACAGTACCATTCCATATTGCTCGGCCAATTTCTGAAACAGCTTCTCCCTCATGATCAATCCGATCGGCACCTGATCCTGGATAATGACCGCCCCTTGCTCCGTCTCATTCTTTCGGAAAAACTCCACGACTTCCGATACGTTCGTGCTGCTCTCAAAGGTCTTAACGGAAACAACGATATCCCCGACTCTGCAGGCATCCCCGCAGAATGCATTTTTTACGGTGCCGGAAAGCACGCCGGATACCGTTTCGGGGGAAGGCTCCTCGAGCAACCGGTTTTGCGGCATTCCGAGCAGGAAGCCCTGACCGTAATGAATTCCCATCCCCACCAGTTTGATCAGATCCTCCTTCTGTTCGATTCCTTCTGCGATGATGCTGATATTCATCTTTTGGGCGAAAGTGACGAAGGTCTCAAGAATGTATTCCTTGATCTTATCCTGATGTATGCCGTGAATGAGCGACCTGTCCACTTTGATAAAATCCGGCTGAAGCTCGGCTATCGCCTGCAGAGAAGAATAGCCCGATCCGGCATCGTCAATGGCAATTTGATAACCCTGCTTGCGATAGTGCTTCAGAATTTGCTTGACCGAGGAGAAGTCGTCGTACGAGCTTCTTTCGGTAATCTCGAACACCACATTTTTCGGAGATAGACCGTGCTCCTCCAGCAGCTTCAGGGTGTTCCCCGGCGCAAACTGCGGATCATGCAGAATATCAGCGGAAATGTTGATGAAAATCCGCTGTTCGGGCTTTATCGCTGCAGACCCCTGAATCGCTTTTTCCCTAGCCATTCTTTCCAGAATATATATCGAACCTTCTCTTTGGGCGTACTTGAACAGAGTAGCGGGGGGATGAAAAAAACTCCCATCGGGTCCCCGGGTCAAAACCTCGTAGCCAAAAACGGAAGCGTCTGCGAACGAAATGATCGGTTGATAGACGGAATAAATCGAACGATTTTGGATGATGCTCATATATTCCTGATTGTGCAGAGCATGCTCTCTGTCGATGCTGTGCAGTCTGGCATTGCGGATCGCCTGCTTCATCGAGCTGTAAATGATGGTCTCCAGTTCCCTGTCGGCAGAATCCTGAAGCATCGCTTGTCCTACTTGGATCTCGATTTCGGGCTCGACCGGATGGGCGGAGCGCAGTTCCTCTTCCACCTTGAGCTTGATTGCGCTTTGAATCTGCCGAAGATCGTACATGCACTCCGCTTCGTCCGTGGAAGGCAGCACGACATACAGAAAAATGTCGTCTCCGACCATTTTCGGAAACATGATGCGGGGATTATCCCGAATCATATCCGCGATGATGCTGCGCATGGTCAATAGAATATGTTCACATACGATTCTACCGTATCGCTCTCCCACCTGGGAAAAACGGGTGATATCCAAATAAATCAAGCCAACGTTCCCTTTTTCCAAGCGATTGGATATTTCCTCCATAAACTGTAGTTCAAACGATCGCAACCGAATCATGGACATCCCTCACAATGGAATAAAAAAATCGGAATTTGACAATTACTTCGACAAATTTCCTGTTTTTCCATTATGATATCAATGCTGTGTAAAAGTTATTTCAACGAATGGTAATTTAATTGTAAAATTTTATCATTTGACTTATAATACTTATTGAAAATCCATATGACAATCTTTATTGAGTGAAGCACACTTCAGTGAACGGCGATTTGCCGAAACGACGATTTGCCGGAATGAATTCGCCGGAACGACGATTCGTCAAAACTGAAGTGTTTTTTTATTTTGAAGATATTTTTTGCTATTTTTGAAAGAATTTGAGGAGCAGTCTATTCGCAGCGGCGCCTACCGCAAGGTAAACTATTGCACAGTTTTGCAGTTTATTGCATCATATTAAAAAACACCCAAAAAAACATTGAAATTTATGAATATAATTGCATGAATATTGCAGTATTATGCACAATGTGCGTTTCAATGTTTATTTTTATTTCTTCCGCAGCGCATGCAAAAAAACCCGGAATTTCCGGGTTTGGTATGGCCGTGTAACAGGTAGGCTCTTGCTTGTTGAACTCTGCAGCAGGTATCGTTTTCATTCAGTCCGTTCACTGGTTTAAATCCGGACGCTTTCCTTTAACCAGATATACGACGCTCTCTCCGATGTTCGTGGCATGATCGGCCATCCTCTCCAGATAACGGCTGACAAAGGAAAGGAGCAGCACCTGAGTCATTTTCCTCGGATCCTCTACCATGTATGCGAACAGTTCGTGCAAAATTTGACTGTATAAATGATCGACTTCATCGTCCATCTTGGCCATTTTGTAGGCCAGGTCAACGTTCTCTTCCATATAAGCGCGGATGCCTTGATCAACCATTTCCAGCACGATCTCGGAAATCCGCGGTATATCGACAAGCGGCTTGATCAGCTCCTGCTTCCCGATGCGCAGCGTTACCTTCGCAATGTCCACCGCCATATCGGCGATTCTTTCCAAATCATTGGAAATTTTGAAAGCAATCAGTATTTTCCGCAAATCCTTGGCGACAGGCTGTTGGGTAGCGATCAATGTCGATCCGATATCATCAATCGATTCTTCCAAATGATTGATGTCCTCGTCGTTCTTAATCACCTGCTGGGCCAATTCCAAGTCGGATTCCTTCAAAGATTTGACGGCAGAGATAATGGCCTGTTCAACCATTTCACCCATTTGAATGATTGCCCCACGCAATTCCTCCAAATGCGCATCGAACTGATGGCGCTGAGTCACCATTGACATCTCCTCCTGAAATGTTGATTCCAATCAACCGAATCGTCCGGAAATATAATCCTCTGTCTTTTGATCCTCCGGATTGGAAAAAAGCTTCATCGTATCAGCAAACTCGATGACTTCACCATTCAAAAAGAAAGCGGTTCTGTCGGAAATACGCGCTGCTTGCTGCATATTATGCGTGACGATGATAATGGTGTATTCCTCTTTCAGTTCCTGAACCAGTTCTTCGATTTTTGAGGTGGAAATCGGATCCAACGCGGAAGTCGGTTCGTCCATTAGCAGGATCTGCGGATTTACCGCAAGCGCCCTGGCGATGCACAAACGCTGCTGCTGGCCGCCGGACAGGCTGTACGCCGAGCGGTTCAAATGATCCTTGACTTCGTCCCATAGCGCCGCTGAGCGCAAGCTTTTCTCCACAATTTCATCCAGCTGGCTCTTCTTTCGGATACCATGAATTTTCGATCCATAGGCCACGTTCTCATAAATCGATTTAAAAAACGGATTCGGCTGCTGAAAAACCATTCCCACATGCTTTCTCAAATCCTCGACATGAACGTTCGATTCATATATATCTTCGCCATTAATGATCACTTTACCTTCAATTCTGACACCCTGAATCATATCGTTCATCCGGTTCAGCGTGCGTAAAAACGTGGATTTCCCGCAGCCGGAAGGACCGATAAAAGCAGTTACCGTATTCGCTGCAATTCTCATGTCGATCTGCTTCAACGCCTGAAAATCCGTATAAAAAAGATTAAGACCTTCCACTTCAACGATGGCCATTCGTCATCCTCCTCAACCGTTGCAAAAGAAAAATTCCTTCGGCCTATTTATCCAAACCGGCCCGTAATGTAATCGCTTGTTTCCTCTCTCTCCGGATTGAAAAACATCTTGGTCGTTTCGTCGTATTCGACCAGTTCTCCCATCAGGAAAAATGCCGTATATGAAGAGATTCGGGCAGCCTGCTGCATATTATGGGTCACGATGATGATCGTATACTCTTTTTTCAACTCCAGAATCAGCTCTTCGACTTTGGCGGTAGAAACGGGATCCAAAGCCGAAGCAGGTTCGTCCAGCAAAAGAATCTCCGGTTTGATTGCAATCGATCGGGCGATGCACAAGCGCTGCTGCTGACCGCCGGACAACGATAAAGCCGAAGTATGCAGCCGGTCTTTCACTTCATCCCAGAGCGCCGCTTTGCTCAAGCTTTCCTCGACGATCTCAGCCAACCGCTTCTTGTTTTTCAGACCGTGATACCTCGGACCGAAGGCCACATTGTCAAATATCGATTTTTGAAACGGGTTCGGCCTTTGCCACACCATTCCGACCTTTTTGCGCAATTCGACCACATCCACTCCGGGAGCGTTCATATTCTGATCGTTGATCAGAATTTCCCCTTCGATGCGAGCGCCGGGTATCAGGTCGTTCATTCGGTTCAGCGATCGCAGAAACGTCGATTTTCCGCAGCCGGAAGGACCGATCATCGCCGTAACATCCCGCTCGGCAAAGGCCATCGAAATTTTTTTGACCGCCAGGTAATTTCCATAATACACATTCAAGTTGCGAGTCTCCAATGCAACCTGTTTCATCTTTCCCGGCTTGGCAACCTTCGTATTGATTTCAGTCGACAATTCGGTTCCCCTCCTATTTCGATGCGGTCAGCACGCGATGAATAAACCGCCCCACCCACCTGGCGGTCAAGTTGAAGATAAGCACTGCAATGATCAGAACTGCCGAAGCTCCCGCAGCAATCTCCTTGGCATCCGGCGCCAGACCCTCGCTGTTGACCTTCCAGATATGCACGGCCAGCGTTTCGGCCGGACGCATCGGATTAATCGGGGAATTCGCGGAAAACGGATTCCAGTTCGTAAAATCCAAAGCGGGGGTGCTCATCCCTGCCGTAAACATCAGCGCCGCCGCCTCTCCGAATACCCTGCCCGAGGCAAGAATCGTGCCGGTGATAATGCCTGGAATGGCTGCCGGCAGCACGACCGACACGATCGTCCGCCATCTGGACAGTCCCAGGGCCAAGCTGGCTTCCCGCTGCTCGACGGATACGGCCTGGAGCGCCTGTTCCGTAATCCGGACCATCAGCGGAAGATTGAAGATGGTCAGCGCGATTGCTCCCGAGAACAAGGAGAATCCCCATCCCGAAAGCTGAACGAAAACGAGCAAGCCGAACAGGCCGACCACGATGGAGGGCAGAGAGGACAATACTTCAACGAGCATTCGCAGGCCTCTCGTCACCCTTCCCGGTTTGGCGTACTCCGACATAAAAATTCCGCCGCCCAAGCCGATCGGAACCGTAATGAGCATAGTCAGAAACAATAAAAACAAGGAATTGAACAGTTGCGGGCCGATTCCGCCGCCCGCTTTGATGTTCTCGGGAGGGGAGATAAGAAAGTGAAAGCTGATGTGGGATACTCCCCTTACCAAAATATAACCCAACAATCCGGCAAGAATACCGATAATGACAAAAGCGATCAAATAAAATACGAGCGTGGCCAGCTTATCCTTCATTCTAACGCTCATGGGTTTGGCCCCTCCTTCCCAGGAAGCGGATCAGCAGGATAAAGACAAACGACATAACCAGCAAGATGAGAGCCAATGACCATAGGGCGTTACTATGGGCGGAACCGGCGATCGTATTGCCCATTTCCAGTGTAAGCACACTGGTCAGCGTGCTTGTCGAATCAAAGAGCGACTCGGGAAGCTTCTGCGAGTTGCCGATGACCATTTGCACGGCGAGCGCTTCGCCGAAAGCCCGGGTCATTCCCAGAACAACACCGGTCAACAGTCCCGGCAAAGCTGCAGGCACCAAAACCTTGCTGATCGTCTGCCATCTCGTCGCGCCGAGCGCAAAGGAGGCTTCTTTCAGCTTGATCGGCAGCGCCTTTAAAGAGTCCAGGGCAACACTGGTGATCGTCGGAAGAATCATGACCGAAAGCACGACCATCCCGGAGGCCAGGCCGAAGCCCACGCCTTCAAAGCGCTCCCGCATGAACGGAACCACCAGGCTTAAGCCGACAAAGCCGTATACGACGGAAGGAATCCCGACCAGCAGCTCGATGACCGGTTGAAGCACCTTTTGCCCCCAAGCCGGAGCGATTTCATTCATAAAAATGGCCGCCCCGATGCCGAGCGGTGCGCTGATCAATGCCGCCAAAACGGTCACGGCAAACGAACCGAAAATAAACGGGAACGCTCCGAACGACGGTTTTCCCATATCGCCCTCGGGAGACCATTCCGTACCGAACAGAAAATTGAACAAATTGACATCGTTTTTAAAAAAAGTGCTCAAGCCCTTGGAAGCGATAAAATAAGTAATCGCAACCAACGCAACCAGCAAAATGGCGATGCTGACATAAGCAAATGTTTTGCCCGTTAATTCCTCCAGGTGATGCCGTTTGAAACGGTCCTGCTCCTTTGGAACATGCTGCATCCTGACATTCCTCCCCTAATAAAAAAAAAGAAAGGATGGCGGGATGATCACCATCCTCTTTCGACACTTACTGTTTATTCGTGATGTTTCCTTTCGCGTCACGTTCCACTTTCATTTCAGTAACCGGAATGTATCCCATTTGCGGAACGAGGTTTTTCTGGACTTCCTCGGATACCATGTAATCCAGGAAGGCTTTGCTCAGATCCAGCGCATCACCCTTGGTGTACATATGCTCATAGGCCCAGATCGGAAATTTGTTGTCCAATACATTTTCTTTGGAAGGCGCCACACCATCCAGCGACAACGGTTTGATGGTATCGTCGAAGTAGGAAAACGCCAGATACCCAATCGCACCTTTGGTTTCGCTGATAATTTTCTTGACGGTTCCGTTGGCATCTTCCGTGATTCCTTCTTTTTCTTCGTTCTTGTCCAGTCCGTATGTAAAGAATGTCGCACGTGTACCGGAACTTTTCGGACGATTGACCAGAACAATCTTTTGATCGGCTCCGCCGACTTCCTTCCAATTGGTAATCTTGCCGGTGAAGATGCCGATTAACTGCTGCTTGGTGAGATTATCGACGCCAACATCCTTATTGGCAACCGCAGCGATGCCCACCACTGCAACTTTATGGTCCTTCAAAACGGTGGCGTCTATACCGCTTTTCTCCTCGGCAAAAATATCCGAGTTGCCGATTTGGGCTCCTCCCGAGGCTACCTGGCTAAGGCCCGTGCCGCTGCCGCCGCCTTGAACCTGAATCTGCGCTTGCGGATTTTTGACCATGAACTGCTTCGCCGCTTCGTTGACCAGCGGCTGCAGCGCGGTTGAACCCAAAGCTACGATCGAACCGCTGATTCCTCCACCCGCCGGAGTTTGTTCAGCTTGCTTGTCATTCGTCCCCTGATTCGTTCCTCCGCCCGCACAGCCTGCAGTCAACATAGCAAGTACAATCGCGGCTGTCCATAAAATCCGTTTCGACACTTTCATCAATTGATTCCCTCCATGGATACAACATTTTAATCATACATTAAAACTGTTAACGCTTTGTAAAATCTGTGTAAATTTTTTGGTGTTTTTATGGGTACATTATTAATATTTGTCCAATATAGAATCTTATGCGAAAGTCGCGCGAATTTCAATGAAAAAAAGCGAAATACCCTGAATTTTCTTCAAGGCACTGCGCTTTTATAAATTATCTGCGATTAACGGGAAGCACCCGTATTTATTACCGAATAAGAATTTATAAATTTCCGGGTTCTCGAAAAGCAAATTCTTATCGGCATAAAAACCCACTTCTAAACGCGGTCGCTCATCAATGAATTAGCTTCGATAGAGGTTTTTTATTTTTTCGTGATATTGCCGTTAACGTCGCGCTCTACTTGCATATCGGTTGCCGGAATGTAGCCCAGCTTCGGAACGAGCGTTTTTTGTACGTCAGCGGATACCATGTAATCCAGAAACGCTTTGGACAGGCCTTGAGCTTCGCCTTTGGTGTACATATGCTCATATGCCCAGATCGGGAAAGAGTTGTTTAATACATTGGCCACCTCAGGCTTTACTCCTTCCAGCGACAGCGGCTTTACAGTGTCATCGAAGTAGGAGAAGGCCAGGTAACCTACAGCGCCTTTGGTTTCAGCGATGATTTTCTTGACGGTGCCGTTCGCATCTTCCGTGATGCCTTCTTTTTCTTCGTGCTTATCCAAACCATAGGTATAGAAGGTTGCGCGGGTACCGGAGCTTTTCGGACGATTGACCAGAACGATTTTTTGATCGGCTCCGCCCACTTCTTTCCAGTTGGTGATTTTGCCGGTGAAGATGTCGATCAGCTGTTGTTTGGTCAGGTTGTCTACGCCAATTTCTTTGTTGGCTACTGCAGCAATACCGACCACTGCGACTTTATGATCTACCAGAGCAGCAGCATCAATGCCTTTTTTCTCTTCAGCGAAGATGTCGGAGTTGCCGATGTCGGCTCCGCCTGCAGCGACTTGGCTCAAGCCTGTGCCGCTTCCGCCGCCTTGTACTTGAATTTGCGCTTTTGCATTTGCAGTCATGAATTGTTTTGCAGCTTCGTCAACCAGCGGTTGCAATGCTGTGGAGCCGAGAGCTACGATCGATCCGCTGACTCCATCAGCCTTTTGAGCTTCCGGCGTAGCGCCAGGAGCCGGTGAAGCACTGTCAGCGCTCTTGGTTTTATCCGCTGAAGCGCTCGGTGCCGGTGACGGCGAGCTTGTTTCACTGCTGCTTTTTTGCGATCCGCAACCTGCCAGAATCATGCTTGCTACGATCATGAGTGATGCGAGAACCAAACCGATTTTTCTTAAATTCATGTTTCCTCTTCTCCCCCAAAATGTTTTGTGAATTGCACAACGCTTATGTTAAAGGAGAAAGGTTAATTTCAAATCAATTCTATGTAAAATCCATGTAAAACTTTTTAAAGGGTTTTCATAGAGTAGATTCAAAAATCTGTAATAGTTTATTCATTTCTTGATCACAAGTAATGTGAAATAGATCACAAGTTTGGGGTATCATAAAAATGAGCGTTTAGGTAAAAACATAGCTAAGGCATCACGATGAAATAGCTTCGAAAAGGCGAAAATCAATTAAACCGCTTGATACTTTGCCGCCAAAAGTGGAACTAATTTCATCGCGAGCCCCGAGAGGTGACCCTTTGTGACCGACCATCCGGACGAATCGCACTCCCGCAGGATTCAACGGCAGGAAAAGAACTTGTGGATTTTATCGATCGTCATCTCCGTAATTTTGCTTCTCGCTCTTTCCAGGCAGTTCTTCTGAGCAACTTGTTGACCAAAGGAGAGGAAGTCTATGTTCGATTATGATCCGGTCATGTACAGCCGCTTGCTGACTACATTGACGCTTGCTTTTCATATCATTTTCGCAACCATCGGCGTCGGCATTCCCGTCATGATCGCCTTGGCCGAATGGATCGGCATCAAACGTAAAGATCCGCACTACATCCTGTTGGCGCGCAGATGGACGCGCGGTTTTGTTATTACCGTTGCCGTAGGGGTGGTAACGGGCACTTCGATCGGTCTGCAGCTAAGCCTGCTGTGGCCGAGCTTCATGCAAATCGCCGGGCAAGCGATCGCTCTCCCCCTGTTCATGGAAATTTTCGCGTTCTTCTTTGAAGCGATTTTCCTGGGCATCTACATTTATACTTGGGACCGGTTCAAAAATCCGTACATTCACTTTTTGTTCGTCATCCCGGTGGTCATCGGCTCGTCCGCGTCCGCATTTTTCATAACCGCCGTCAACGCGTTTATGAATACGCCGCAGGGCTTTACGCTCGAAGGCGGAAAAATCACCCAGATCGATCCGATCGCCGCCATGTTCAATCCCTCGCTGCCGACGGAAATCTCGCACGTGCTTACCTCCGCATACGCCACTTCCGCATTCATCTTGGGCGCTATCTCGGCATTCGCTTTATTGAGAGGCAGAAACCATGTCTATTATAAAAAGGCTCTAAAGCTGACTATGGTGGCCGCATTCATCTTCTCCTTCGCGACCGCCCTCATCGGGGATTTTTCCGGGAAGTTCCTGGCGGAATACCAACCGATCAAGCTGGCCGCGGCGGAATGGCACTTTGAAACGGCTAAGGAAGCGCCGCTCGTCATCGGCGGAATCCTGACCGAAACGGACGCAATCAAATACGGCATCAAGATCCCCTATGCCTTGAGTTTTTTGGCTCACGGCACGATTCAGTCGGAAGTTAAGGGCTTGAATGAATTTCCGAGGGATCAAATTCCGCCGCTGTTCATCCATTACCTGTTTGACGCGATGGTCATAATCGGCATCTACATGCTTGCCGTATCGTTCCTGTTCATGGTTGCCGATTTCGTGAAGAAATGGAATCCGTACCAAAAGGTCATTCTCGCCGGTATCATCGCCGCCGCCCCGCTGGCCATGTTCGCGATCGAATACGGCTGGATTTTCGCGGAGGTCGGCAGGCAGCCTTGGATCCTGTACGGCTACATGCGAACCTCGCAGGGGGCGACAACCTCGGAGCATGTGGGCACGATGTTTGTTCTCTTTTCCGTTCTGTACCTGATTTTGGCCGTTACGGTCATTCGCGTGCTCAGGAAAATGTTCACCGACAATCCGGCGGAAAAAGAAATCCGGGAAACCGGTCTAGAGGGAGGTTTGAGCGGATGAGCTACGAGGTTCTGGGCGTTACCGTGCTGTGGCTGTTCCTGTACGGATACATGATCGTCGCGGCAATCGATTTCGGCGCAGGGTTTTTCAGCTATTACAGCATGCTGACCGGCAATAAGCACCTTGTCCACAAAATCATTGAGCGGTATCTGTCTCCCGTCTGGGAAGTAACGAACGTGTTTCTGATCTTCTTCATTGTCGGCATTGTCGGCTTTTTCCCGGATACGGCTTATTATTTCGGAACCGCCCTCTTGATTCCCGGCAGCATTGCCATCATTCTGCTGGCGCTGCGAGGCTCCTATTACGCATTCAGCACATACGGGGGCAAGGACAACCGGTTCTATATGTTTCTTTACGGTTTGACCGGGCTGCTCATACCGGCTTCGCTGACCACCGTATTGACCATCTCCGAAGGCGGATTTATCGAGGCGGCGGACGGAAAAGTGAATTTCCTCTACAAGCAGCTTTTCTACAGCCCGTATTCCTGGTCGGTCGTGCTGCTGGCCGTTGTCAGCGTGCTTTATATCTCAGCGGTATTTCTGGCCTACTACGCGGATAAAGCCAAAGACCGCGGCGCTCTTGAAATCCTGCGGAAATACGCGCTCGCCTGGAGCTTGCCGACCATTCTCAGCAGTTTGCTGGTGTTCTTCGCCATTCAATATCATAATCCGGAGCATTTTCGCAACATGGTGTCGCTTGGCTGGATGTTCGCCCTTTCGTTTCTGTTCTTCGCCGCCGGTTTGGCTTTGATTTGGAAAAGAAGAAATTACGGTCTGGCCTTTGTTTCCGTGATGCTGCAGTTCTTTTTCGCCTTCTTCGGATACGGCGCCGCTCATCTGCCGTATATCCTGTATCCGTATTTGAAGCTGTACGACCATTTCACCAATCCGACCATGGCGCTCTCGCTGATTATCGCTTTTATCGCCGGACTGTTCCTGCTGGTGCCGTCACTGTACCTGCTCATGCGGCTGTTCCTGTTTGACGCCAAATATGTGGAAGGAAAAATCGCCAAATCAGGCTCGCGATGAAATTAGTTCCACTTTTGGAGGCGAAGTATCAAGCGGTTTAATTGATCTTTGCCTCCAATTTAGTGGGAGTTGTTTCATCGCGATGCCCAAGGGCTCGCGATGCCTTACCTAAATCCAAAAGAGAGGAAGATTCATATGAATACCTTTTTGATTCTTCTGGCTTCGCCGATCGTTCTCCTGCTGTCGCTTTCCGCTTTGTTCGGATGGGCGGCCAAAGGAAAAACCGTTGAAGAATAGATTAAAAATAGGTCAGCCAGATCATTCCGGCTGACCTAATTCATACAAAACACCTGACGGCGTGATTGCAGTTGGATTCAACTTCAACGCGGCCGTCCGGCTATTTCTTTTTGCTGACGACAAGCTTGTATCCGACCCCACGGATCGAATCGATTTGCACCGATTTCTGGTTCATTTCCAGCTTTTTGCGCAGCGAACTGACATGCACGTCCACCGTCCGCTGTCCGCCTACGTAATCAAAGCCCCAGACGATATTCATCAGATCGTCCCGGGTGATCACCATTCCCGGCCGCTGAACCAAAAACAGCAGCACTTCGAATTCTTTCGGCCTTAACGGGATCGATTCCCCGTTCAGCACGACCTCGTATTTTTCGGGATAAATCTTTAATTCCCCTATTGAAATGACCTTGTCGGAAGAGTCCCCTTCATTCAAGCTCTGATCTTCCGGGTGCGCACGTCGAAGCACTGCGGAAACCCGGGCATGCAGCTCGGCCACACCGAAAGGCTTGGTGATATAATCGTCCGCCCCGTATTTGAGCCCCTGCACAATTTCTTCTTCCGCCGTTCTCGCCGTCAGAATAATAACGGGGGTAAGGTTTCCCTTCTGCCGCAGCTTCGAAAGCACCTCGAACCCGTTCATTCCGGGCAGCATGATGTCCAGAATGATCAGGTCGTAAGGGTTGTCCAACGCTTCCTGAAATCCTTCTCCGCCGTTCTCGACAATCTTGGTGTCATAGCCTTCCTGCGACAAATTATAGGAAAGAAGCCGGGACAGCGTAGGTTCGTCTTCAATGACCAGAATTTTTTTCCGCAAGGGTAACCCCCCCAATGGAATATGCCATTTAACTATAATATCACGAAAAATCAGAAAAGAAATGTGTACATCCTGTTAATCACAAAAATTTATTGGAGGACAGGCAGTTCTATAATAAAACTGCTTCCTGCGCCCACCATGCTTTCCACACGAATCGTTCCGCGATGCAGCTCGACCAAATGCTTGACGATCGATAATCCCAGACCGGTCCCCCCCGAACCCCGGGAACGGGCCTTGTCCACCCGGTAAAACCTTTCAAAAATACGGGGCACATCCGACTTGGGGATGCCGATGCCCGTATCCTTGACGATAATCCGCACATGGTCATATTCGCCATTATCCTTGTCAAGGACCGGTTCCACAATCAATTTGACGATGCCGCCTTCCGGGGTGTAATTAATCCCGTTGGACAACAGGTTGATCAGGATCTGACGAAGACGGTCCTCATCCGCCTCCAAATAAATTTCATCGTCCAATTGTTTTTCCAGACGGATATTCCGTTTGGCTGCCGTGGATTCCATCATTTCCATCGTTTGAGCGGCAAAGCTCGCCATATGAACCGGAGCAAAATACATCGGCGCCTTCTTTGATTCGATTTTGGACAGCTGCAGAATATCCTCAATCAGGCGGTTCAAACGGTCGCTTTCATCGTGAATGATCTGCAGGAACGCCTCGGCCGTTTCGCGATCCTGAACCGCCCCGCCGAGAAGCGTTTCGGCAAACCCTTTGATTGCGGTAATCGGCGTCTTCAATTCATGCGACACATTGGCGACAAATTCGCTTCTCATCTTCTCCAGACGCCGAATGGCCGTAATATCGTGAAGCACAATCACGACTCCCCATTCCTCGTCGGCATCGATCGGGACGGCGTTGACATCCACAGTTCTTTCCTCGGGAAAATAAAAGACGATTTCCTCGCGAACCGGTTCTCTTTTTTCCTGACAAACGCGGATCATTTCGGTCAGTTCCGTTTGCTGATTCGCTTTATCGTATTTTTTGCCGAGCAATTCTTTGGAAGTGAACCCCAGCAATAGCTCTGCGGATCTGTTTACAAGTGCGATTCTGCCCATCCGGTCGACAGTCAGGACACCGCTGATCATATTGTCGAGAACGTTCTTCAACCGCCGCTCTTCTTCTTTGATCCGGTTCATCTGAAACTGCAGACTGCTGGCCATTTTGTTGATCGCCTGGCCCAGTTGGCCGAATTCATCTCTGCTCTTAACCTCAACCCGTGATTTATAGTTCATCCGCGTGATCTGTTTGGCAACCTCGGTCGCTTTCTCCAGCGGACGCGTCAAGCCTTGGGCGATCCGGTAGCCGACCAGTCCCGCGATAACGAACAGAGCCAACAAACCGGCAATCAAATACGACCATAATTTCGCTGTGGATGAATCAATGTTATGCAGGCTCATTGACAGCCTTACATATCCGATCCGTTGATTGTCGCGCACTACAGGTACTGCCGTATACAGCATATCCGTTCCCAATGTGCTGCTGTGGCGGACCGTAAGACCGAGCCCTGTATTTCCCGCATCCACGATTTCCGGACGGGACGCGTGATTGTCCATTCGTTCCGGGTCCTCATCGGAATCGCCCAGCACGACCCCGTGCACATCCAGGAATGTTACCCTGAGATCGCTGTTCTGCTTCAATTCAACCGCATATTTGTTGAAATAGCTGCGGCGTTCGGCCAGATCGCCATCCTGCTTCCAATTCAGCGATTTCTGCATAATTTGGATTTCCCGCACAAGGCTGTCACCCAGCACTTCAATATGCGACTGGCGAAGCATATTGGCGACGAGAATCCCCGCAACGAGCACCGAACTGCCGATTAATACGACAAATGCCAAGGTCAATCTCATTCGAAAGCTTTTCATGCTGAGCCCCCGTCTTTATTTAGGAAAAATCCGAATTTGGAATCAGCATCATTGTATCCGTCCGCCCGCCGGAGTTCCAGTAAGGATTTTGTAAAGGGCCTGATTTTTATTTAAACACCGGCTCCGCGAATTGGGACAATTTGCCCAGGGAGTCCTTTTCCACATCGGCGTGCAAGCTGTTGCCGTGGGAATCCATCGTCACTATCGCCGCAAAGCCTTCCACCTGCAGATGCCACATCGCTTCGGGAATGCCGAATTCCATAAAATCGACGCCCTCCACTTTTTTGATGGCTTCCGCATAATATTGCGCGGCTCCACCGATCGCGTTCAGATAAACACCGCCATGCTCCTGCAGGGCAGCGAGCGTTTTCGGCCCCATGCCGCCTTTGCCGATCACGGCCCGGATGCCGAATTTCTTCATGATCGCTCCCTGGTACGGCTCCTCTCGGATGCTCGTGGTCGGGCCCGCCGCTTTGACATGCCATTCTCCCTCGGCATCCTTCATCATAACCGGTCCGCAGTGATAAATCACCGCTCCGTTCAAATCAAGCGGGGCATCATGCTCCATCAAGTATTTGTGCAGGGCGTCGCGGCCGGTATGCATCGATCCGTTGAGGATCACGACGTCGCCGACGCGCAGCTGGCGCACTTGTTCTTCCGTTAAGGGAGCCTTCAGCACAATCTCCCGGCGCGCCGCGGCGTCCCCGGCTTCCCCGTCCGATTTGGCCACGGCGTTCATCTTCACCTGTTTGCCGTCAGGATACAGCCACTCTTTGATTTCCCCGTTCCCGGCATCCAGCAGCACGCCTTGGCGGCGGAAAGCCCAGCAGTTATACGCCACCGACACGAAAAAGCTCGCCGGAAGCCGATTCATCGCGCCGACCTTGCAGCCGAGCAGCGTGACCTGGCCGCCGATGCCCATCGTGCCGATGCCGAGCTTGTTGGCATTGTCCATCACGTATTCTTCCAGCTTCCGCAGCTCCGGATTCGGGTTAATGTCATCCACGGCTCGGAACAGCTGCTGTTTGGCCAGTTCATAGCCGGTCGTGCGGTCGCCGCCGATGCCGACGCCGATAAATCCGGAGCTGCAGCCCTGGCCCTGAGCCTGGTAAACCGCGTGCAGCACGCATTTGCGGATCCCGTCCAAATCGCGTCCCGCTTTGCCGACGCCTTCCAGTTCCGCCGGAAGACTGTATTGGATGTTTTTATTCTCGCAGCCGCCGCCTTTGAGAATCAGGCGGACGTCGATATCGTCCCGCTCCCACTGCTCAAAATGAATCACGGGCGTTCCCGGCCCGAGGTTGTTTCCGCTGTTTTCCCCAGTCAGCGAATCGACCGAATTGGGGCGCAGCTTGCCGTTCTTGGTAGCCAGGCTGATCGCTTCGCGGATCTGCTTTATCATCTCGATCTGATTGGCTCCGACCGGACAATGCACGATAAAGGTAGGCATCCCCGTATCCTGGCAGATGGGGGAAACATTGCATTCAGCCATATTGATATTTTCAGCAATGGTTGACAAAGACAATGCCGATCGGGTTCCCTCGTCTTCCTTCTCCTGCGCCCACTGCAGAGCTCTGCGGACATCCGCGGGAAGATTGGTTGAGGTCTCGACTATCAATTGATAAATACTGTCCTGAAAACGTTCCATGATGCGGATAAACCCCTCTCTTCATAACAATCTCGCCTTGGCGAAAAAGATTGCGAATTCACTTTATATATAATAGCATAAGTACATGACTCGTAAAATCCGGTTCGCCCTGTTTTCATACATTTCCCATATTTCCCCTTTCTACGGAGGCCGTTGGTCTATGAAAAATCACTTTTTCGCTTATTTGTACCGCCTTCGCTATATTGAGCGCTGGAGCTTGATGCGCAACGTGGTCAAGGAGAACGTGGCCGAGCATTCGTTTCATGTTGCGCTGCTGACGCATATGCTCTGCACCATCGCGAATGAAATGTTCGGCAAAGACATCCCCGTCGAAAAAGCCGTCAGCCTCGCGCTGTTCCATGATGCCGCCGAGGTGTTCACCGGAGATATTCCGACACCGGTCAAGCATCACAACAAGCAAATTCTGGACAATTTCCGGGAGATTGAAAAGCTTGCGGCTGAGCGCCTGATCGGAATGGTTCCCGATGAGCTGAAGGCGATCTACAAACCGCTGATCGAGGGCAAGCATGAACAAAGCGAGCTGCGCAAATATATCAAAGCCGCCGACCTGCTGGACGCCTATTTGAAATGCGTCACCGAGCTGTCCGCGGGAAACAAGGAATTCAGCGTCGCCAAAAAACAGATCGAACAGAACATCCAAAGCATGAACATGCCCGAAATCGGCTACTTCCTCAGCCATCTGGCCCCGAGCTTTGAAAAAACGCTCGACGAGCTTTCCAACGAATCCTGATCTTTTTTTCCTTTTAGATTTAAAGGACGCTGTCTCGGAAGCAGTTTCTTTGGCTTGAACACTAAAATGATAAATCGACAAAAGATGAGAGGAAATATCTCCTGGAGGAGCGGAGCGTTTCCCTTTGAAATCGTGCGGCTTAACTTCAAGGCGATCTCCAGCCGCTGGTATTGATCTAACATCTCGATCATGCCGTTTACGAGAAAATCATTGAGATTATGAGTATAAATGCTGTATTGCGGCTGCTAAATCGCTTTCACATCGACTTGATGCCGTTTTAGCTCCCGCTGAATTAATACCTTGACTATATCCGCCCGCCATAGGCGGCTGGTTTTCAAAACATTGATATCCTTCACGTCCCGCCATTTCAGGTCAGACAGCATTTCCTGCAAGCCTTCCCGCCTACTTTGTAGTTAACGGGCCTTACACTTTACGGTTTGCATTGCTAATTGGTTTACCACACGCGGAAGCCCTTGGCTCGCGGCAAAGATCCGGCTAAGCGCACTTTCGGCAAACACCGGCTTCTCCGTCCGGCTTACGGTCATGTGGTGCCGAATGTAGCTGCTCGTCTCCTCCTTGCTCATGGTGGTAACCCAAATTAATGGACTCGGTTATCGGACGACCTTCCGGGCTACACTTACGATCAGGACATGAACCGTACCAGCATCACCGATCCCAAGGGCCAAGTCATCAGCTTGACCGATGCCAACCAACAGACGACAACGGTTACGTACGACACATGACGCGGAAAACAATCTGCTGGCCGTAACCGATCATTTGGGGAACCGGACGACGTTCGAGTACGATGGGAACAACAACAAGATCAAAGAGACGGATGCCAAGCTCCATTCCACGAGTTACAGCTTTAACGCGAACAACAAGCTGGTGAGCATGACCGATGCGCTCGGCAATGTCCGTCAAGGCTCGGACATGGGATAAAATACTTATACCTTCTCTTAATACAATAGTTTTTCTGCTGCCGATATAAAGTAAAGGGGGATAGTAAACAAAAATTTGCCCTCAGTCATTTTTATCCATATATATTTTCCACGAATTCAAAAATTCACCAAACATTTCTCGATAAAAAATAAAAAGAAAAGAATTAGAATCCTATTTTAACACTTAACGAGATGATCAATAAATTGGAAAAGTGGTTAAGTACTAGCCTTTTCAATCATTTTTTAAATTTTATGGTCATTGAAAACTTAAATATATGGGTTAACTCTTCACGATTTCAACAGGAACCGGAAGGAGATATTTCCCCGATTAGACTAAATTCGATTGAAATAAAAAATGAGGCTGTCGACTTTGAGACAGCCCCTTCGCAAATTATCGATATGTCGGATAAACCATCACAATAATCGTTACAAGCAGAATGATTGCCGCAATGCTGCTGAGCGTTTTGGCCGACGCAAACTGGGCCGCTCCATCTTTCCCCGCCTTCATGCTTTGAATAAACCGCTTCATCCGGCTTCCGGCAATTCCGGTAACGGCTGATACAGCAAGGAATAGGACGATGGCCAGAGCCATCCACATGACCGAGTATTTCGCTTGAGAAATCAAATATCCTCCGGTCAAAAATTGCGCAATCAGCAGAAACTGTCCGATCCGGTGAGCCGCATACACCCCTTCGACCAAGCCTTGTCGAGCCTGGGCTTCCATGCCCGCCGACCGGGCAAACAAGAATGGCAGCACCAGGTAAATGCCCATCCCGATAGCCCCCAGCACATGCAATAACAGCAAGAATTGAACCATGATCATCCTCCCGCTTCTTCTAATCTAGGAATCCATTACTTAGTATACTTGATCGGATGTTGCGTTACAAACCTGACAGGACGTATCCGGCAAAGAAAGCCGGCGAGGCTTCGAAAGGTCCGTCAGGCTCTCTTTTCCATACGAAAAAGACTGTCCCTTAGTTTCATCTGCTTGGGACAGCCTCTTTCTAAAAATATGACAATTTCAAGACCGGTTCAGAATCAACCGTTCACTACTTTAATCACATTGCGGACGGAATCGGCGGATTTGTCGAGCGCCGCTTTCTCTTCTGCCGTCAGCTCAAGCTCGAACACCTTCTCGATGCCGTCGCCGCCAAGCAGCGTGGGGACGCCCATGAACAGGTTGTCGTAGCCGTATTCCCCTTCCAGCAAAGCAATTGCCGGAATAATCCGCTTCTTGTCCTTGAGGATGGCTTCAGCCATCTGCACAAGCGATGCCGCCGGAGCATAATAGGCGCTGCCGTTGCCCAACAGATTGACGATTTCGCCGCCGCCGGTGCGCGTGCGCTTGACGATCGCCTCGATGCGGTCCTGCGGGATCAGCTTGTCGATCGGAATGCCGCCGACGTTGGAGTAGCGGACAAGCGGCACCATATCGTCGCCGTGTCCGCCAAGCACGAAGCCGCGAACGTCTTCAACGGACACATTCAGTTCCTGCGCGATGAAGGTGCAGTAACGCGCCGTATCCAGCACGCCGGATTGGCCGATGACGCGGTTTTTCGGGAAGCCAAGCGTTTGGTAGGCGACATAGGTCATGGCATCAACCGGGTTGCTCAGGATGATTACGTAGGAGTCGGGACAGAATTTCTTGATGTTCTCGCATACCGCTTTCATGATGCCTGCATTCGTATTGACGAGATCGTCCCGGCTCATTCCGGGCTTGCGGGCGATGCCTGCCGTGATGATGACGATATCCGAGCCTGCGGTATCTTCATAATTCGAAGTTCCCACGATGTTGCTGTCAAAGCCTTGGACCGGACTTGACTCCAGCATATCCAGGGCCTTTCCCTTCGTCGGGTTTTCCAGCTGCGGAATATCCAGCAGCACAACGTCTCCAAGCTCTTTTTGCGCCAGCATCAAAGCTGTTGTCGCACCGGTGAAGCCGGCGCCGATTACTGAAATTTTCCTTCTTTGAATAGCCATTTCAGAATCCCTCCTTCAGAATTAGGCATCGCGAGCCCTTGCCCTTAATCCATATTTTTGATAAGCAGGTCACCGAATTCCGAGCATTTGACTTCCGTGGCATCGTCCATCAGACGTGCGAAATCGTAGGTGACGGTCTTGTTGTTGATCGTGGTTTCCATGCTTTTGTATATCAATTGAGCGGCTTCGTTCCAGCCCAGATGCTCCAGCATCATCACACCCGACAAAATGACGGAGCCCGGGTTCACCACATCAAGGTCGGCATATTTCGGCGCCGTGCCGTGCGTCGCTTCAAAAATGGCATGTCCCGTAATGTAGTTGATGTTCGCTCCGGGAGCGATTCCGATGCCTCCGACTTGGGCGGCCAGCGCGTCAGACAGGTAGTCGCCGTTCAAATTCAGCGTCGCGATGACTTCGAATTCCTTCGCACGGGTCAATACCTGCTGCAGAGCGATATCGGCAATCACGTCCTTGATGATGATCTTGCCGGCTTCCACCGCTTCATTTTGCGCTTTGTTGGCAGCTTCTGCGCCTTCCCTTTCCTTGATTCTGTCGTATTCGAGCCAAGTAAATGTTTTGTCGGCATACTCCTGCTCAGCCACTTCATAACCCCAAAGCTTGAAGGCTCCTTCGGTGAATTTCATGATATTGCCCTTGTGCACAAGCGTCACGCTCTTGCGGCCATGGGTAATGGCGTACTCGATCGCCGAACGGACAAGCCGCTTGGTGCCTTCTTCGGATACCGGCTTGACGCCGAGACCGGAGGTTTCCGGGAAGCGGATCTTGTTCACGCCCATTTCGTTCTGCAGAAAGTCCAGCAATTTCTTCACTTCGGGGGTGCCAGCCTTATATTCGATTCCCACATAGATATCCTCTGTATTCTCGCGGAAAATCTCCATATTTACCAGCTCGGGATGTTTAACCGGAGAAGGTACGCCGTTGAAGTAGCGAACGGGGCGGAGGCAAACGTACAAATCCAGCTCCTGGCGAAGCGCCACGTTCAACGAGCGGATTCCCCCGCCAACGGGAGTGGTCAACGGTCCCTTGAGCGCAACAATGTATTCTTTGATGGCTGTCAGCGTATCTTCCGGAAGCCATTCGTTGTATTTGTTGAAAGCTTTTTCCCCGGCATAAACTTCGAACCAGGCGATTTTCTTTTCTCCGCGGTAAGCTTTCTCCACAGCCGCATCCAATACTCTTTTGGACGCTCTCCAAATATCGCGGCCCGTTCCGTCCCCTTCTATGAAAGGAATGATCGGATTATTGGGAACCTGAAGCTTTCCGTTGTCAATCGTGATTTTTTCACCCTCTGAAGGCAGTGCCAAATCCTTAAATTGTACCATTTCTCTTGTCCTCCTAGTATTAATGAATATGTCTTGTACACACAAGAGTAACGGGATTCACGGGCAGCAGCCCGATCACCCGTTTCCTCGGTGAAAGCGCGTATGTTAAATAATTAACTTACCTTTGCTCGATCGGAATGTAATGCTGGTTGACAGGACCGACATATTCGGCCCGCGGGCGGATTAACCGGTTGTTTTGATACTGTTCAAGAATATGGGCGGTCCAGCCGGATGTGCGGCTGATCGCGAAGATGGGAGTAAACAGGTCGCGCGGAATTCCCAGACTGGTGTATACCGATGCTGAATAAAAATCGACATTGGGCTTCAAGCCCTTTTTCCCGGTTACGATCCCTTCAATTTTAACCGACATTTCATACCACTTCAAATTTCCGGTAAGCTTGCCGAGTTCATTGGACATTTTTTGCAGGTGCTTCGCTCTGGGATCGCCGTTCTTGTATACGCGGTGGCCAAAGCCCATGATTTTTTCCTGATTGTCCAGTTTGCTGTTGATATAGGACTCCACGTTGTCCGGCGAGCCGATTTCCTCGAGCATAGCCATGACCGCTTCATTCGCGCCGCCATGCAAAGGTCCCTTCAGCGCGCCGATTGCCGAAGTTACGCCCGAGTAGATATCCGAAAGCGTAGCGACGGTTACCCTTCCGGCGAAGGTGGATGCGTTCAGTTCATGATCCGCATGCAGCACAAGCGCCTTGTTCAGAGCCTCGATGGCGATGTCCGAGGGTTCTTGTCCGGTCAGCATATACAGAAAGTTCGCTGCAATGGAAACGTTGTTTTTCGGGGCAATCGGTTCCTTGCCTTCACGAATGCGCGAAAATGCCGCAATCAGGGTCGGGATTTGAGCCTGCAGACGGATGGCCTTGCGGAGGTTGGCAGCCTCGCTCATATCGTCGGCCTCCGCGTCATACAATGCAAGGCTGGAAACCAGCGTGCGCAGCGCAGCCATCGGATTTGAAGAATTCGGATACAGCTTCATTTGCGCCAATACTTGCTCCGGAATCGCGGCACTCTCGCCCAAATTGCGATTCAACTCGGCAAGCTCCGTCTCGTTGGGCAGTTTGCCGTACCAAAGCAAATAAACGACTTCTTCATAAGTGGCTTTCTCCGCCAATTCATCGATGTCGATCCCACGGTATGTCAGAACCCCATCTATGATGGAACTGATGGAAGATGTTGTTGCGACAATACCTTCCAAACCATTGATAACACTCATGCAACTTCTCTCCTTTAACGATTTGAAGTCCGTATTTCTTCATTTACTTCACTATAATAATAAAGGATTCGATTCGATAAGTGAACCAAATATAGGACAAAAGCAAATAAAACTTCATTATCAACACCATAAAGATTTTTTTCCGCGAAATCACGGAAGATTTGCCTTTTTTGAGCAGCACGCTTATTATGCGTAATTTATATCCATTTAAACAGCACGCGCTCACGTCAAAACTTATTACCGGCTTCAATATCCGAACGTCAAATGATACAATGGATAGGAAATTTTGCAGGAGGCTTGACCTTATGAAAAATCAGAGAATCGGAATTATGGATATCGGCTCTAACTCCATCCGCTTGGCCATATTCGAACAAACGGAATTTGGCGCGCATCGCGTTATCGATGAAAGCAAGGAAACTGCCCGCTTAAGCATGCAAATCGACGATGCCGGAAATCTCGATAAACAGGCCGTTCTGTCGGTTATCGATACATTGAAACACTTCAAAATGCTCTGCCAAGCCAACCGGACGGCCAAAATCAGGGCGGTTGCCACAGCCGCAATACGCTCTGCTGCGAATTCGTCGGAAATTCTCCGGATGATCGAAGAAAAAACAGGTTTATCAATTGAACTGTTGTCGGGAGAAGAGGAAGCCAGGCTTGGATTTTTGGGGATGATCAACACGATTGACATCAAAGACGGATTTCTTGTTGATATCGGAGGCGGGAGTACGGAGCTCACCTTGTTCAAAAAACGCGGCATCGTCCGATCCGTATCGATCCCTTTCGGCGCGGTTAATACAACCAAGCGGTTCAGCCAAGACGGCCTTGTCCATCCGGAGCAGCAAAAACAGCTGCAGGAAACGATCGAGCTCGCTTTAAAAGACCATCCCTGGATTGTCGAGCATTCCGGTCTGCCATTGGTCGGTGTCGGCGGCACTGTGCGAAGCATCTGCAAAATGGACCAAAAGATGAAAAAATATTCCTACGATCATATGCACAATTACAATATGGCGCCCAAAGATATCGCGTATCTGCAAAATTTGCTTCCACCCATGCCGCTTGACCAAAGAAAAAGAGTGGAGGGGCTGAAAAAAGAACGGGTAGACATTATCGGCCCGGGCATCATTATCTTGAACGCCGTGCTCAAGATTTGCGAAGCTCCCGCTTTTATCGTCAGCGGCGCCGGTCTTCGCGACGGCATCATGTATGAAACGCTTTATCCCGACCGGCCGAAGGTGGAGGATGTTCTGGAGCACAGCCTGCGCAATTTGCTGGCGCTGCATCCGTCCGTTCCGGCTGCCCATGTCGAACAGGTCAACCGGATTGCCCTGACGCTGTTTGATCATCTTCAGGATGTTCACTGCCTTAATGACCGTTTCCGCAAATATTTGTACGCCGCTTCACTTTTATACCGTATCGGAATTACGATCAATTATTACGATTACCACAAGCACACCTTTTATTTAATGGCCCACTCCCGGCTGGACGGGCTCAACCACCGGGAAATCCTGATCTGCGCGATGATCGCTTCCTTCAAAAGCAAGAGCGGAGTCCGCCGTCTATACAGCCTATTCAAGGACATCCTGACGGAACCCGATTTCAATTACATTGTCTTACTGGGCACCTTGCTTCAGCTGGCGCGGGCACTCGATCGCAGCGAGACGCAGCCGGTCGTTCATTTGGAAGCCGCGAAAAAAAATGAAGTGCTGGAGCTGCGCATTCAAGCACGGCATAGCCCCGCTGTTGAAATGAGAGAAATCGCGTCCCTATCGTCACTTTTCAAAAAGGAATGGGGAGTCGTCCCAAAAATCACGCTGTCATGAAAATTTCTTATTTAAAGAGCGTGTTCAAAAAGGTCGGTCGCTGCGAAAAAGGGGTATGCCTCCGGTCGCTCTTGAAATCGTAAAATAGAATTAAATTTAGTCGGTTATTTTACGATTTCAAAGGCGAACGCTTCGCTCCTCCAACACACCCCTTTTTCTTCGCTAGCCTTTTTGAACACGCTCTAAAAAAACTCCGGAGCTTTTTTCCAGCCGGCAATTTCCATGAATTTAAACTGGCTTCTGTACTCGGGAAGATCATTTTTGACAGAAGAATAAAGGCCGCTTGACTGCAGTTGTCTCGCTTTCACGTTATCCTGCAGGCTGATTTGGAGAATATTGATCAGCATTCCGCGAAGCCTTGGATCGTACACCGGACACATCAGCTCGATTCTGCGCGTCAGATTGCGGGTCATCCAATCCGCGCTGGACAACCAGACCTCGGGCTTGCCCTCGTTCTCAAAGTAAAAAATCCGCGAATGCTCCAGAAAACGGTCCACAATGCTGATCACCCTGATGTTGTCGCTTAATCCCGGGACACCCGGCTTCAGACAGCAGACGCCTCTGATGATCAGATCAATTTTTACCCCGGCCTGTGAAGCGGCATATAATTCATCGACCATCCACTGATTGGACAGCGAGTTCATCTTGGCAATGATCCTGGCCGGCTTGCCTTCGGCAGCGGCTGACTTCTCCCTGCGAATACGTTCGAACAGCCTGTCCTTCAGACTCAGGGGCGCGACGGCGAACGCTTTCCAATCATAAGGGGACGAATACCCGGTGATTTCATTGAACAGGGCGGACGCGTCTTCGCCGATATCGGGATTGGAAGTGAACAAGCCTAAATCGGTATACAGCTTGGCTGTGTTATCGTTGTAATTGCCTGTGCCGACGTGCACATAGCGACGCAGCGAATTGTTCTCCTGGCGGACCACCAGCATGATTTTGGCATGGGTTTTGAGGCCGACCAAGCCGTACACAACGTGGCATCCGGCTTTCTCCAGCTTTTTGGCCCACGCAATGTTCCTCTCCTCGTCAAAACGCGCCTTCAGCTCCACAACCACTGTCACCTGCTTGCCTTCCTCCGCGGCCTCCGCCAGCGACTGGATGAGCCGGGAGTTTCCGCTTACCCGATAAAGCGTCATTTTGATCGCCATGACGTCGGGATCATGAGCGGCCTGCTCCAAAAAATCGGTTACCGCCTCAAACGACTCGTAAGGATGATGGACCAGAACATCCCGCTGTCTCAAGACCTCGAACAAATCGTCCGCATCATCGAATTCCCTCGGATACACCGGGAGGTGCTTCGGATAACGCAGGGCATCGAAATCCGGCAACGCCGCCGAAAACTTCATCAAAAAGCTGAGGTCCAGCGGACCGCTGATTTCCACCACATTATCCGTAATTTCGAACTCTTCCTTCAACAATTCCAGCGAATACGGATGTATCCCTTTCTCGACTTCCAATCGGACGGGCATTCCCCATTTTCGGTTGCGCAGTTCCTTCTCAATTTCCTCGAGAAGGTCCTCCGCGCCTTCCTCATTCAGTGTCAAATCGGCATTGCGGGTCAGCCGGAAGGCATGCACCGCGGTCGGGGTGTAGCCGCTGAACAGGGAACCGATTTGCCGTTCGATGATTTGCTCCAACAGCAGAAATTCTTTCTTCTTGCTGTTGGAACGCGTCGGGATCTGGACAAAGCGGGGCAGAATGGAGGGCACCTGGACGATCGCAAAATAGGGCTCATCCTCCTTCCTGTCGGCATCCTTCTTCAGCAGAATCGCCAAATACACGCCCAGCGTATGCACGAGCGGAAACGGCCGGCTCTGGTCCACCGCCATCGGTGTCAAAACGGGAAAAATAATTTCGTTATAATAATTTTCCATTTGCCGCTGCTGCGTGGAATTGAGTTCATCGTAATCGACAAAGTGGATTCCTTCCCTCGCCAATTCACGGATCACCTCTTTGTGGATCGCATATTGCTTGGCTACCATATGCTTCGTTTTCTTGACGATTCTGGAAAAAAGTTTTTCAGGCGTGTATCCGGAAAAATCGACTTTATTGAACCCGGCTTTGATTTGATCCTTGACGCCTGCCACTCTCACGCTCATGAATTCATCCAGATTACTCGACACAATGGAAAGAAATTTGACCCGCTCCAGAAGCGGCGTTTTCAGATCCCGCGCTTCTTCCATGACGCGGTAATTAAATTCGATCCAGCTCAAATCGCGATTAATGTAAATGGACTTGGGCACATGATGCCGGGACGCTTGTTTTTCCACCGGGAACCCTCCAAATCATAACAACTCAAAGTCATTATGCAGCGCCAATATTAACGACAATCTTTGACATTGTTAATTTTATGTAAACTCATAAGAAATATCACCTTCGAAAAAAGAACCGAATATCCCCGAAAGCAATCTTCTTTTGCAGATATCTCAATATCCAGAACGCAAAAACGGAACGCGATCCGGGCAATACCAGCAATAATCCCAGTATATCCGTGAAAAAACCCGGTGCAAGCAGCAGCAAGCCGCCGGCAAAAATACATATACCGTCAAGGATCGATCTCGTTGGGATTTGCCCGATGGCCAACTGGCTTCTGGCATAATGCCAAACCTTGGACGCCTCCCTTTTCGCCAGAAACGCTCCGAGAAAGCCCGACAGCAGGATGAGCGCAAACGTTTGTACCCCGCCGATCCATCGGCCCACATTAATCAAACCCCAAATTTCGATAGCCGGAATGATAATCATCAGCACAACCAAAATGCGAAGCATTATTCCACCGCCTTGCCGCCGCGCCGTCCTTCGGGTAAAATCCGCAGAAGCTCAGGCAGCTCTTTGTCGATTCTTGCGGGCTTCCAGCTGCCGTTCACCCATACATGTTTGGTCATTCCGGTCACCAGAAGCTGTTTCCCGCTTTCTTCTTCAGGCAAATCAGACAGCTCGCGGTCCGCATCCCCCAGGTACGGATCAATCCGATATATCTTATATTCAAAATCCAGCCGCACATTGGAATAGTCCATCGACCGGGTATAGATCCGAATTGCATCATCGTAACGGGCAGGCAGCAGAAACTTGATCTGCACGTCAATCACCGGCAGCATATAACCCTTCTGCTCGATTTGCCGGTATGTCCACCCCCTGCTGCGAAGCCATTCCGTCCGGCCGATTTCAAACCAGGTCAGGTAATTGGCATGGTAAACCACTCCCATTTGGTCCGTCTCCTGGTATCTGACCCTGAGCGGAAAAACACTCCAGCCTGTTTCATGATTCATGCCGCCGCCTCCAATCGTCATACGCATCGAATGAAAAAAGAGCGTCCCGGATTTGCCGCTGTCCGGATTCGCCCTAATCTATCTGCAACTTCCCTTTGCCAATTTCATATCTTCTTTCCGGAATAAATGACGCCTACCTCCGGATAAACGGATACTTCGTCGTATTCCCGCAGAATCTCCATCGCGTTCTCCACTCCAACGATGACCGGGATACCGACGTTCAAGCCTACGATGGCCGCGTGGGAAGTGATTCCTCCGGTTTCCGTAATCACCGCCGCCGCTTTCTGGAATGCGGGAATGAATTCTTTGTTGGTTGCAGCCGTTACCAGGATGGAGTCCTTGTTGACTTTAGCCAGCGCTTCTTCCCCCGTACGGGCGATCACTACGCGTCCGGTCACGGAATGCGTACCGATTCCCTGGCCTTTGGCAATCATTTCGCCGATCTGGTGCACCTTGATCAGGTTCGTCGTCCCCGACCGGCCGATCGGAACACCCGCGGTAATCACGACAAGCTCGCCCGGATAAACAAGTCCCATCTGAACAGCCGTTTTGACGGACATCTCGAACATTTCGTCCGTCGTGCCGGCGTCCCGGCCCATGACCGGAGTGACGCCCCATACCAGCGACAAACGGCGGATCACGTGCTCCTTGGTGGTTACCGCGATAATCGGCGCCTTCGGCCGGTATTTGGAAACCATGCGCGCCGTAAATCCGCTCTCGGTCGCGGTAATAATCGCCTTGGCATTCAAATCAAGCGCGGAATTGGCGACCGCCTGGCTGATCGCTTCCGTGACGGTGGTCTGCTGAGCCATACTCTGCTTGACCAACAGCTCGCGATATTCCAAAGCCGACTCGGCACGTTCGGCAATCCGCGCCATCGTCTGCACCGATTCAACGGGATATTTGCCTGCGGCCGTTTCCCCCGACAGCATAATGGCATCCGTTCCGTCAAAGATCGCATTGGCTACGTCACTGGCCTCCGCTCTCGTCGGGCGGGGATTCCGCTGCATCGAATCCAGCATTTGGGTTGCCGTAATGACCGGTTTCCCGGCCAGATTGCATTTTTCAATCATCATCTTCTGCACCAGCGGCACTTCCTCCGCCGGGATTTCCACGCCCAAATCTCCGCGGGCAACCATCAGACCGTCGGAAACCTCCAAAATTTCAACCAGGTTATCGACGCCTTCCTGGTTTTCGATTTTTGAGATAATCTGAATGTGGGAAGCGCCGCGCGACTCCAGCAGCTCGCGAATTTCCAGCACGTCGGCCGCCTTGCGGACGAAAGACGCCGCGATGAAATCGATGCCCTCGCCGATCCCGAATATGATGTCGTCCCGGTCTTTTTCAGTAATTCCCGGAAGAGATATTTTGACGCCGGGAACATTGACGCCTTTCCTGCTCTTGATTTGACCGCCGTTAATGATCCGGCATTCAATCTCCCGCCCGCGAACGTTCTCGACCTGAAGTCCGATCAGTCCGTCATCGATTAAGATCGTCGAACCGATCCGGACATCCTTCGGGAGATTCGGATATGTAACGGATATTTTGCCGGCGTCGCCCAATATCTCGTCCGTCGTCAGAATGAGCGTTTCCCCCTGCACAAGCTCGATCGGCTCTTGCTTCAGCATGCCCAGCCTGATTTCCGGACCTTTGGTATCCAGCAGAATACCCACGTTTCGATTTGCATCCCGTGCAGCCTGCTTGATATTGCGGATACGCACCCCATGATCCTGATGATCCCCGTGGGAAAAATTCAGGCGAGCCACATTCATGCCGGCCTCAAGCAGCCTAAAAAGCATCTCCGGCGATTCGCTCGCAGGTCCGATCGTACAAACAATTTTCGTCTTTCGCATATGGTTCCTCCCAATTTGCCGACTTACGCCAACTCCTGGATGAAGGTAAACTTTCCCACCTTGCCGAATCTTTGCATGCGATCTTCTATGAGTTCCTGTTCATTCATTTGCATAAGCTCCTGCAAATGCTTCCAGATTGCATTCCTCAGGATTTCCGCCTGAGCCTTCGGATCACGATGCGCGCCGCCCCGAGGCTCGGCGACCGTCTCCTCTATAATGCCCAATTCCAGCATATCCTTTGATGTAATCTTCATCGCTTCGGCTGCGCGGTCAGCTTGCGAGGCATCCTTCCACAAAATCGCCGCAGCGCTGTTAGGAGAAATAACCGAATAAATAGAATTTTCCAGCATCAGCACACGGTTGCCGACGCCCAACGCCAAAGCGCCTCCACTGCCCCCTTCGCCGATCACCACGCTGATGATCGGGACGCGCAGATTGGACATCTCCATTAAATTTCTGGCAATCGCTTCCGATATGCCCCTTTCCTCAGCCGTACTTCCCGGATATGCGCCCGGCGTATCAATAAACGTCACGATCGGCCTGCCGAATTTCTCAGCCTGCTTCATCAGCCTCAAGGCTTTGCGGAATCCTTCCGGATGGGGCATGCCGAAGTGTCTGGCAATATTATCCTTGGTATCCTTGCCCTTTTGATGGCCGACAACCGTTACGGCAACCCCGTTCAGTCTCGCCAGACCACCCACGATCGCCAGATCGTCGCCGAACAGCCGGTCTCCGTGCAGCTCGAGGAAATCGGTGAACATCGTCTGAATATAGTCCAGCGTTGTCGGACGGGACGGATGTCTGGCAATTTGCATAATTTGCGAGGGCGTCAGATTGCTGTACAGCTCTTCCTCCAGCTTCGCATACCGCTCTTCAAGCCGCACGATCTCGTCGGAGAAATCAATCCCTTTTTCTTCGCTGAAGCTTTTCAGTTCAACGATTTTGCTCTTCAACTCCGTCAATGGCTGTTCAAAGGGTAGATCACCGTTCAATGGATGCATCCTCCTTCACCAAATGCATGTCCAATATCTGAATCAGCGTATTGCGCAGGTCTTTCCGCGGCACGACCTTATCCACCTGACCGTGTTGCAAATTGAATTCCGCCGTTTGAAAGTTCTCCGGCAATTTCTGACGCATCGTCTGTTCGATCACGATCCTGCCGGCGAAACCGAAGGCAGCGCCCGGCTCTGCAAGCACATAATCCCCAAGCATGGCAAAGCTGGCCGAGACGCCGCCATATGTAGGATCGGTAATCACCGAAATGAACAGCCCGCCCTTTTCGTTAAACCGGGCAACCGCAGCGCTGGTTTTGGCCATCTGCATCAGACTCAGGATGCTTTCCTGCATGCGGGCTCCACCAGAGGTCGAAAAAATAATCAGAGGATATTGCTTTTGTATGGCTTTATCGATCGCACGGGAAATTTTTTCGCCGACCACGGAGCCCATGCTACCCTGAAAAAAGTCAAAGCTCATGACGCACAGGACAACAGGAAATCCCCCGATCGTGCCTTCCCCGGTCAGCACACCGTCTTTCAGCCCTGAAATTTGTGCGCTTTTTTCCAGCTTTTCAGGATAACCCGGAAATCCGAGCGGATCCACGGAAACCATATCGCCGTCATATTCGAAAATTCGTCCTTCGTCTAAAGTAAAGCGAATCCGCTCCATGGCATTCAGCCGGAAGTGATACCCGCAGGAAACACAAACTTTGTTGTTTTTCTCCAATTCTTTGCTGAACTGAATGCTGCCGCATTTCGGGCATTTATTCATCAAGCCTTCAGGAATGTCGCGCTTGGAGGGACCTGCAGTGATTGTTGCGTACTTCCGCTTCTTCTGAAACAAATCTTTAAACACTTTGGCACCTCACAAATTGGGTACTACCTTGAAGAATTCAATGGGAATTCTTCAAGGACGAACGTCTATCTATGCAAAATATCGTTCAGCACTTCCTGAACTTCCTCCAGTTCTCCTTCAGGGACGCGAATCTCATACTGCTGCTTTGATAGGTTGATAGCACGAATTTGCACAAGGAAACCTTCTTCTGAAAGTTTTTGTTGGATTCGCTCTGCGGATTTTTGTGTCGGGGCAATATAGATGACCTTCCACATCGTTCAAAAACCTCCCTGAAATCTGCAAACGCCAATACAATGGATTAATGATATCACAACTCCGGTTTTTCCCGCAACAAAGCGGAAAGTACTTGGATAAGCCTATAACTTAGATCTATGGCTCCAGTCAGCTTTCTATGAATGAATTCGCCTAAAAAACAATCAATGAGCGTGTTCAAAAAGCCTGGCGAAGAAAAAGGGGTGTGTCGAAAGGAGCGGAAAGGTTTATGCTCCCAAAGCAGTTTTCTGCGAAAACTTTGACGCCTTTGAAATCGTAAAACAACCGCTAAATGTAAATCCTGTTTTACGATTTCAACAGCGACCGGAGGCACACCCCTTTTGCGCAGCAACCCAACTTTTTGAACGCGCTCTCAATGGCGTCTATTTGACCACGACCGACCCCTCGCCCAAAAGCGATTCGATTGCCCGGAACAATTCGGGCGAAGGCTTGACGCGATGCCGTTCGCTGAGCGCGAGCAGCTTGCGGCTGCTCTCATAATACAGCAATACGTCCAAGGGGCCGGCGTGCCGCTGCAGAAGCCCCCTCAATTGCATGAGCATCGGGGAATTCTCACGACCTGAAGCGATTTTCACATATACCGCCTGCCGTGATCCGCTGCCATTGGGTGTACCGCCGTTGGATGCGGATGCGCTGCGGTTGGACGGCTTGCTAGCGTTCGCTGCGGCGGCCGGTGCCGGGCGGTTGCCGTCGCCTGCCGCTTCGCGCCCCTGAACGCTCCGGATGGTAGGGTTCGCCCGATGCCGCGGAAATTTGGCGGCAGCATTCGGAGCGTTCAAATCGTGAAACGAGTCGGCAATCAGCTTGAAATCCTCATCCTGATGCTGCAGCCTGGCGGTCAGCGCAACCAGATTTCCTTTTTGCAGCAGAGCCGCATGCCGTTTCCAGGTTTCCGGGAACACGACCACCTCCGTTCTCATTACCCTGTCCTCCAGCTCGATAAAAGCCATCGGCTGGCCCTTCCGGGTCATGATCGTTTTGACGGATGCAATCATGCCGGCCGCCGATACCTCGCTGTCTTCGGGTTGTTCGGCCAGATGATGGAGCGGGCCGATCCCCAGCTCCTTCAAAAGCGGCTCAAAGCTGTCCAGTGGATGACCTGAAAGATACAGGCCGAGCAACTCCCGTTCCATCTCCAGCTGCTCATGACGGGCATACGGCCGCACTTCGGGATAATCGACCGTCCAATTGACTTCTTCGGAAAAACCGAACAGGTGAATCTGAAAATCTTCCTTTTCCTTTTTCCATTTGGCCGCGGCTTCCACCGTTTCGTCCAGCATGGCGACCAACTGGGCCCTATGCCCCTGCAGCGAATCGAAAGCGCCCCCTTGAATGAGCGATTCCAGCACCCGCTTGTTGCACACCCGAAGATCGACCTTCCGGCATAAGTCCATCAAATCGGCGTAAGGCTGTTCCCGCCTTTCCCTGATAATCGATTCCATCGCATGCGTCCCCACATTCTTGATCGCCGCAAGACCGAAGCGAATCGCCCCCGAAGGCCATTGTTCCGAAGCGGGTACAGGCGTAAACAGGATGCCGCTTTCGTTCACATCGGGCGGCAGCACCGCTATGTTCATTCGCCGGCATTCGTCCACATATTCTGCTACCTTGCGCTGGTTGCCCATCACTGCAGTCAGCATCGAGGCCATGAACTGCACCGGATAAAGCGCCTTAAGATAAGCCGTCTGATAGGCCAGCACACCGTATGCCGTTGCATGCGCCCGCGGGAAGCCGTAATCGGCGAAGCGGACGATCATGTCGTACACATGATTCGCTTCCGCCGCGCTGTAGCCCTGTCCGATGCTTCCCCGGACAAAATGCTCCCTTTGCTCGTCAAGCACTTCCCGCTTCTTTTTGGAGACCGCCCTGCGCAATAAATCGGCTTCTCCCAGGTTGAAGCCGGCCATCCGCGAAGCAATTTGCATAATCTGCTCCTGATATACGATGATGCCGTAGGTATCGGACAGGATCGGCTCCAGCGACGGATGCGGATACTGCACTTGAATTTCCCCGTGCTTCGACCGGATGTACTGCGGGATAAATTCCATCGGTCCCGGACGGTACAAAGCGAGCACGGAGACGATGTCCTCAAATTGAGACGGCTTCAACTCCTTGAGCACGCGCCGCATCCCCGCGGACTCGAGCTGGAATACACCCGTGGTATCCCCCCGGCTCAGCATTTCGTAAGTTTGCGGATTGTCGTCAGGAATCTGCTGGAAATCAATGGTTTGCCCGTATTGTTCGCGTATCCAGCCCAGCGTTCTTTCAATAATCGAGAGCGTCCGGAGTCCCAAAAAATCCATTTTCAACAGGCCGATCGACTCCAAATGCTCCATCGAATACTCGGTCAAGGCGGTTGTTTCGTTGCCCTCCTGCAGCGGCACGTAATCGGTCAACGGCTCCCGCGAAATGACGACTCCGGCTGCGTGAGTGGAGGCATGCCGGGGCATCCCTTCGACTTTTTTGGCCGTCTCGATCAGTTCCCTCGTTTTTTCACTGCGTTCGCACAGCGACTGCAGCTCGGGATTCGCGGCCAACGCTCCTTCGATCGTCATGCCCAATTGGTTGGGGATCATTTTGGCCGCCCGGTCGACTTCATGATACGGCAGATTCAGCACCCTGCCCACATCCCTGACGGCAGCCTTGGCCGCCATCGTGCCGAATGTGATGATCTGGGCGACATGCTCCCTGCCGTACTTGCCGACGACGTAATCGATCACCTCATCCCGCCGCTCGTCGCTGAAATCGATGTCAATGTCCGGCATCGTCACCCGCTCGGGATTCAGAAACCGCTCGAAAAGCAGACGGTAGCGGATCGGATCGACATTGGTGATTTTCAGCACATAGGCAACCAAGCTGCCTGCCGATGATCCGCGTCCGGGGCCTACGGCAATGTGCTTGTCATGGGCAAACCGCACGAAATCCCAGACAATCAGAAAATAATCGGCAAAGCCCATCTTCTCAATAATCCCCAGCTCATATTCCAGCCGCTCCTCCAGCTGCTTCCGGTATTCCCCGTCATTCCAGCGGGGATCGCTTCCGTATCGCCTCTCAAGCCCCGCTTTGCACAGGCGGCGGAGATATCGGGCGGAGCTTTCATGCTCCGGAACGGGCGAAAACAGCGGCAGGATGGATTTGCCGAATTCCAGTTCCAGCGAAATTTGATCGGCGATCCTCCGCGTATTTTCCAGCGCCTCCGGCACATGGGCAAACAACCTCTTCATTTCCTCCGGGCTCTTCAAATACAGCTGGTCGCTCTGGAACCGCATCCTGTCCTTGTCGTCCACCGTTTTCCCCGTTCCGATGCACAGAAGAATGTCTTGCGCCAGCGCATCAGAGGCATGAATATAGTGGACATCATTGGACACCGCAAGCGGAATGCCGGTTTCCCGGCTCAAGTCGATCAGTTCCTTCATGACCTTCTTCTGCTCGTAAAGTCCGTGATCCTGGATTTCCAAATAATAGTCTTCTCCGAAAATCTGCCGATATTTCAATGCCGCAAGCCGGGCTTCCTCCTTTTGATCGCGGAGCAGCAGCTGCGGAATTTCACCTCCCAAGCAAGAGCTCAGGCAAACCAGCCCCTCGGCGTGTTTGGACAGCAGCTTCATATCGACTCTCGGCTTGTAATGAAAGCCCTGCAGATGGGCCGCGCTGACCAAGCGCATCAAATTCCGGTAGCCTTCCATATTTTTCGCCAAAAGAATCAAATGATAGATCTGCTGATCCGACCTCGGCAGCCGATCCTGCATCGAACCGGAGGTCATGTACACCTCGCAGCCGATAATCGGCTTGATCCCGTACACCTTGCACGCCTTATAGAACTCAATCGCGCCGTACATCACGCCGTGGTCGGTCAGCGCCAAAGCGGCCATGCCGAGCTCCGAAGCGCGCTTCGGCAGATCCTTGACCCTGGCCGCGCCGTCCAGCAAACTGTATTCACTGTGTACATGAAGGTGTACGAATCCGTCCATGGCCGTTCCTTTCTTTTGGCGTATTCTCGCAGATTTCACATTGAATAAGGATAGTTAATATCATCTTATCATATTCGAGACCCCGTTTCCCATACATATAAGAGAGGACAGCCTGTGGAGGGATATAAGGATGGGAAACTTTCTGACCAAGCTGATGTTCGATTTTTTGGTGGCGTTCGGCGTCGTATTCGGCGGTGTTTTGTTGGGGGGCATCGGCGCCGTGCTTACGCTGCAGCCGCCGACCATTTACATGCAGCGGATTGCCGAGAATATCAAAATATGGGCGGTCGTGGCCGCCATCGGTGGTACGATCGATCCGTTCCGGGTGATCGAAAGCAACTTTCTGGACGGGAATCTGTCTCCGGCAATCAAGCAGATCTTATATGTCATCGGCGCTTTCATGGGCGCGCACTTGGCCACGAAACTGGTCAATTGGATCTGCAACGGAGGCATTGAACATTGAGAGTCCCCGACTTCAGGCTTTTGGCTCGGTGGTTGCAGGCGCTCGGACTGTTTATCTCGGGTATGATCGTCGGCGCCGCCGTGTTTGCGGCCATTTTCCACCACAACTTTAACGATATCGTGATCATGTACAACTCATTGAGGGAAGAAAACCGGGATCTTCAGGATCAAGTCAACGATTTGAACAAATTCAAAAAGGCAGGTTCCGTCATCAAAAGCATCGCTGTCTATATTGAAGAGGATCAGCCGAAAGAGCCGTTGGACGACATCACAAAGCAAGAAATCAAAAACAGGGTGCAGCGCGACCTCAGCATTCTCAAGGGCCAGTCCATCGACAGGCTGCCGCGGCAGCTGCAGATCATCCGCAGGGTGATCGACAACAAAATCTACCCCCTGATTCAGGAAAAAGATTACACCATCCGCATCCGCACGATACTTGTCCGCTATTCGGAGCTTCAGGCTTGGATCGAAGTAAGGGAGTTTCATCGGGAAAACCCCAAGCTGCAGCGGGACTGAGGGCTCAACTGCAGCGGATGACGGATTTTGTTTGATTTTGGCCGGAGGTTGGGTTAAGGTTACTATGTACATGATATGATATATGCCAAAAGGAGCTCGAACATGGATCTATTGAGAAATATTCTGTATCTCGTTATCGGAATCTCGCTGGGATTCTCAATCTACTACAGCTTCAAACACCGCCGCGAATCCGATCCCGTCCGGCGCAGCTTGTCCGCCTCCAAAATGAACATCAGCCTGGGGACGATGCTCGTTTCCCTTTCCGTCTTCCAGTTTTTTTGGTTCACGCCTTCAAATACCCGGATCATCATCGGACTGCTCTTTTTTCTGCTCGGGCTGTTCAATCTTTTTTCGGGCTTGCGAAGCCATACTTATTTCAGCAAACACCCCGACATGCAATCAACGAAAAAAGGCGGGTGACCCGCCATCCGCCGTGTACGAAACCGGTTCTGCCCTCTTGGAGCCGGCTCCGATTTCCAATTAAGGCTCGTGATGAAATTAGTTCCACTTTTGGCGGCAAAGGTTCAAGCGGTTTAATTGATCTTTGCTGCCAATTTAGTGGAAGTTATTTCGTCACGATGCCTTAGTTCTGATCAATGATTTGCGCAGTCAGCATGGCCTTGGCGATAACGCTATCCTGATGACGGATTTCGATCTCCGCCTTGCCGAATTTCCGGCTCAATTCGATAATTTTCGGCCGGATCTCCACTTCGCTCTCGATCTGCAGCGGCTTGACGAAATAGACGGACATATTCTCGACCACCATATCGCCCTTTTTATTTTCCTTGATGATGCTGAACGCCGCCTTCATCATCAGCGTCGTCAGCACTCCCTCGGAAACGGTGCCGAGATGAGTGGACATCTGCGGAGTGATTTGGCCATAGAGCACCAGATTCCCGGATTCGTCCTTTTTCTCCTCCAGCCCGCTCCAGATCAAATCCTCGATCGTTTCACCGATCTGCGGCTGCCGCTGCACGTACTGGATCGCCTTCAGCACATCCTGCCGGCTGATGACGGCGATAAGCTTGCGGTAGCCGTCAACCACCGGGAGCAGCTCGATGCTTTCCCAAACCATCATGTGCGCCGCAGAGGTGATCGACGTTTTCGCATTGACCGTCAGCGGATTTCGCGTCATCATCTTGTCGATCGTCTGCTCATTCTCGGCCCCCACCACGTCTTTGGAGGTGATGATGCCCACCACCCGGTTCCATTCGTCCACCACCGGAAACCGGCCGTGTCCGGTTTTTTCAAACAAATTTCGGAAGTCCCGGACGGTGCTGTTCGCCTTAAGCGCATACACCTTTTCTTTGGGGGAGATGATGTCCTCCACCAGCATGATTTTTTTCTTGATCAGCCGATCGTAGATGGCCCGGTTGATCATCGAGGCTACGGTGAAGGTGTCGTAGCTGCATGAAATGACCGGAAGCTCAAGCTGATCCGCCAAGCGGATGACCTCGGGACTCGTCTCGAAGCCCCCGGTGATCAGCACCCCCGCCCCCTGCTCCAAAGCAGCGGTATGCGCCAGATAACGGTTCCCGACGATGAGCAGGCTTCCCGCCTCGATGTATTTTTTCATCGCATCCTGTTTCATCGCTCCGATGACAAACTTGTTCAGGGTCTTGTCCAAGCCTCTGCCGCCCCCGAGAATGCGCCCGTCGACGATGTTGACCACTTCCGAAAAGGTCAATTTGTTGATGTTCTTGCGCTGCTTCTTTTCAATCCGGACGGTGCCGATCCGCTCCTTGGTCGCTACGAGTCCCTGGTTCTCCGCTTCCTTGAACGCTCTGTATGCCGTTCCTTCGCTGACCTCCATATCCTTGGCTGTTTGTCTGACGGAAATTTTGGTGCCTACCTTCAGACTTTCAATATAACGAAGAATCTGCTCATGTTTGGTCAGGTTGTCATTTTCCGTGAATTCCACCTGTTACACCACCCGGTTATTTACTGTATCAATCTGTATGAACATTATATAACAGGGATATCTTGAAGAACAATAAAAATATATGTTGGATTACTCTAGCCTCCCCCTCGCCTCCCTCCTTTCCTCTCCCCCACCGATCTCCTTCTCATCTTTTCTCATCTCGTCAACACGGAACTGATAAATTCCCAAATGGCAAAAAAAGCGGCACTATGCCGCTTTTGCCGCTTCTCATGACCGTTCTCAAAACCGCTTATCGACGCCCTTAGGCATCGCGATGAAATAACTTCCACTAAATTGGTGGCAAAGATCAATTAAACCGCTTGAACCTTTGCCGCCAAAAGTGGAGCTAATTTCATCGCGAGCCCTATTCGCCGGTCTGCATGTTCCGCAAATGCTCGCGAATCCGCCGCTCCAGCTTCCATCTGGCGTAAGTATTCAGCCGATCCAGCCGATCGCGGGTCTGTTCATCCACACCCAACAATTCATGCAGATGAGCTGCAATAACCAGCAGCGAAAAGCCGATCCAGACAATCCCGTATATTGTCGGCGGGGTGAAGCCCTGCCCGATCTCCAGCCTCGGGACGGCATAAATCAGCATGCCCAGCGCCGCAATCAAACTAATCACACTTTTCATCGCTCTCATACCATCAGCTCCTTATCGGTTTGTCCCTATTGCCATCCTATGAACAAACCGTCCGGGATATGAAAGGGAATTGACTAGTTTCTTTTATAAGAGCAAATGGGGTGTGCCTCCGGTAACGCTTCCGCAATAAATGAATGCTTCCAGCCCCCGCGCAACGCGTCGGACGCTACAAACCCGCATGCATGTACCATTGCAGCATCAATGCCTGAATCAGTCCGATCAATCCCCCAAGCAGCGCCCCCAGCCAGGTAATCGCCCTGAATTCCTTGCCGGTTACGCTCAGGATGATTTGTTCCAGACGCTCGACGGGAAATTGTCGAACCTGTTCCTCCACAAGGCTTGTAAGCTGAATTGCGGAAAAGATCCGTTCGGCATTAGATTGGGCCGCGCTGATCAGCAAAGACGTTGCTCCGGGAACCTTTTGCAGCAGCCAATCCCTATGCGCTCCAAACAAATCGCAAAGCCGTTCCGATGTGATTCGGCGGATCCATCGCTCCCATTGGATGTTTTCACCGATAAGCTGCCGAAACCCTTCATCGGCGGGCTTATCGGTCAGCTTCTCAACAATTTCCGACAACGGCATCGTTTCCAGCTTGTCCAGCATATTCAGAATCATCCGGTTCAGGCCGCGCCGCAGCGCGGGTGAATCGAGACTGTCGAACAGGGCAACCTTCACTTTCTGGTTCAACTTGTCCTCGTCGAGAAAAAGACCCGCCAGCGTTCCGAGCAAGCCTCCCGCGTTTTCCATAAAATGTGTCGTCAAATTGCGCAGCATACGATCTCCCTGTTGGGTTCTCAGCTGATTTTTTATTTCCTCGACAATCCATACGACACTTCTTTCAGCCGTCCGTTCCTTGAACGACTCCGACCAGTTCGGAATCCAGCGGGCCACCGTCGTTTCGGAAATCCCTTTTTCCCGCCACAACCAGAGAGCGCCGGTGACCGCAGCCCCCTTGACGCCTTCCGCCAGCCGCGATCGGAATTCCTCCCATTGTATTTCTCCCAACCATTGGCGCAGTATGGACTCCGGGCTGTCTTCCCGGCTCGTCCATTCCTCAGTCCATCCGATCAGCTTGTTTTCCACCTGGTTCCGAAATTCCGGCTTTCCCAGCAAATTGACCAGCCCGTGAGAAGTGACCAGATAATCCGCGACGACCGTTCCCAGCGAACGTCCGATTTCTTCTTTGCGTTTCGGGATCAAGCCGGGGGTGAACGGAAACCTCAGGCCCGCTAAGTACAACGGTTTCCTCGGGTGAAACAGCATTTTGATCGCCAGATGGTTGGTGATTCCCCCAACCAGCGCGGCTATAGCTACGTTGGCTGCGATATAAAACACTGGATCCATTTGTATGCCACCTCTTCGCATCGTATTCTGCAGTTTCAATCACCAAGAAAAATATGTCCTCATATGATGAAGTAGTTGCCCGGAATATTCGGAACATCCCGCCATTCCCGGGAGTCGGAATGAATGGCCCTAAACACGCAAACATGCTGCTGTATAAGGGAGTTATTCGTATGACGAAAATGAAAGTCATGATTCATGTGTACAGTACCGGATTTATTGAAGACGGCCAGACCCTCTTTCTGAGTGAAAGCTTTATGCGGAATCGGAAAATTCCCGAGGGCCGTCTGATTACGCTGCGGTATGGTTCTTTCATTCGGCAGGTCCAGGCGTTTCCGGTCAGGAGTTCCGGCGAACTGAGAATTCATCAGCAGCTTGCCCGGGATTTGGGACTGCATCACGGTACACAGCTCCGACTCAAGTATCATCCGGGAACACTGACCTTAAGAATCGGGCCGCTGATCGGCGTGCTGGTAAGTCGGATCGATCCCGACGATGCCGACAAACGATTCGGGGCAATGACCGCGTATTGTAAAGAACTGACCGATGCCTGCAGGTCGCAGGGAGCTTTCGTCTATTTTTTTACTCCCGGGGACATCGAGCATGGCAAGGACCGGATCGAGGGCTGGAGCTACAACGGAAGCTGGAACAAAGCGTATTTCCCGCTCGCAGATGTCATACACAATCGTCTGACCAGTCGAAAATTGGAGAACAAACCCAGCGTACAATATTTTGTTAAAGAAGTAAAATCCCATTACGACGCGAGCGTCTTCAACGAAAAGTATTTGAGCAAGAATGAAGTGTTTCAGGCACTGACCCGTGAATCGGGGCTGCTGAAATATTTGCCCGAATCGTACGCATTCAAAAATTACCGGATACTCAAAACGATGTGCGAGAAGTACCGGAGCGTTTTTCTCAAACCGGCCAGAGGCAGCCTCGGCAAGGGGATCATCCGGATCATGAAGCAAGCCGACGGATCATACATCTGTCATTTCACCAATGTCAACGGCACCAAAAGGGAGCAATTCGCCTCATTATCCCAAGTTTTCTGCGCCATCTCCGGAAAAATGAAAACGATGCGTTATCAAATTCAGCAGGGACTGCAGTTGATTGAAATCGACGGACGCCCCGTTGATTTCCGCGTGCTCGTTCAAAAAAACCGGCACGGACGCTGGAGTGTTACCTCCATCGTGGGCAGAATTGCCGGCAGTCAACAATTTGTATCCAACCTTGCCAGAGGAGGCAGCTTATGCACGGTATCGGAAGCTTTGTCCAAGTCGAACCTGAATTCGCATCAGCGCGGCTCCGTCTATCCCAGATTAAAAGCCTCCGCCCTGGAGATCGCCGCCGGAATCGAAGCCCAGATCCCATATCACTTCGGCGAGCTGGGCATTGATTTGGCTGTTGAACCGGATGGAAGCGTATGGCTGCTGGAGGTGAACTCCAAGCCTTCGAAAAATGACAACGCTCCGCTGTCCAGCCAAAGAATTCGCCCGTCCGTCAAACGGGTCATCCAGTATTCCCTCCATCTTTCCGGATTCCGGGGTGAAGAATCATGAGCATCTCATTCTCCAGCAAACGGTATCTCGGTATCATGATTTGTGAAAAAAAAGGTATCCCTCCTTTTTCCGAAAGCGGTTTTTACCGTCAATTGTGCGAAATTGGGGGAAACATCGGGCTGATCGTATATGTATTTTCACCCGATTGGGTCGACTGGACCGCAAACAGGGTAAACGCCTTCGTTTACTCTGCTTCCGCGAACAACTGGGCAAGTGAACGTTTTCCGCTCCCCGATCTGATCTACGATCGCTGTTTTTTTTCAAACAAGCGGCAGTATTTAAATTATCGGGGCCATCTGTTGAAATTAAAAAAGCTGCGCCCGATCCGATTTCTCGGGGGAGGCTTGAAAGGAAAGTTGGAGGTATCCAGAATTTTGGAGCGCGATCCCGAAATCCGTCCCTTTCTTCCGGAGTCGGTTTTATATCAGGGACCCAAAACTTTGCTGTCCTGGCTCAAGCATAAGGATGAGGCGGTTTTAAAGCCGGTTGGCGGCAGCCACGGGAGGGGCATTCTCCGTGTTCGGCTTCAGGGTGATGGAGCCTATCTCGTTGACGGTAGAGACCGCAATAACCGTCGTGTATCCGAAAGGTTTGTGCGAACTTCGACCTTTCTTCAATGGTTAAGGCCGTTTATCGGCGGCCGCAAATATATACTGCAAGCCTATTTGCCGTTAACGGCGGCAACGGGCGAAGCTTTTGACGTTCGAACGTTAATTCAGAAAAACGGGACCGGTCAGTGGCATATTACCGGAACAGCCGTGCGCCGGGGGCAGCCCGGAAGCCTGACGGCCAACCTTCATGGAGGAGGCTGCGCATTGGAAAGCTTTTCTTTTCTCAAAACGGAATTCGGTGCGGGAAAAGCGGAGCAAATCATGGATACGATCCGAAAACTCTCCATGAAAATTTGCACAATCCTTGAACAATATCATGGAAGGCTTGTCGAATTGGGAATCGATCTGGGAGTTGACAAAGGAGGGAACGTTTGGATTCTTGAGGTGAATTCAAAGCCGGGAAGAAATGCCTTTGCGCAAATTAATGACAAAAAAGCCATCCGTTCATCCGTCATCAATCCCATTTATTATGCCCGCTATTTATTGGATCGGCGATTAGGAGGATCATCCGATGAGTTTGACAACCTGTAATATTCACTTTACGCAACGAAGTGGAAATAGCGTCTATCTTTCAAGAGCCTTGAGAACTGCGCTGCAAATGGAGAACCAAAAAACCGCGACCATCAAGATTGGGCAAAAACAAACCCAATGTCCCATTCGAACCCTAAAAAAACAAGGAAAGCATCTGTATATTCCAACCTTTGTCCGCAACCATCTGAAAATTCCCCGGAGCGGAAACTGCTACATTCAATCCGTCCACGGCGATGAAATTCAACTCGGTCCGGTCATCGGCATCTTGACGTCTTCCGCCAACCGTACTCCGAGCCAGCCGTTTGGAAAAATCTCGCCGCTGATTCATCAGTATTTGAAGGTGGGAGCAGACAAGGCTTTTTATTTTGCTTTTTCGCTTCGTGACATCAACTGGCAGCAAGCGACGGTGTCGGGTTACTTCATTTCTTCCGGCGGTTGGGTTAGACGGACCGTTCCTCTGCCCGACGTCGTATATAACCGATTGACCAGCAGGAGAGTCGATATTTCCGATTCCACCCAAAACAAGGAAAGATTCGTCCGCAACGGGATCCCGATCTTCAACTGGAGCTATTTCAACAAATCGGATGTCTACCACCTGCTTGAAGGCGAACCCGAATCGAAGTATGTTCCCGAATCTCATGAAAATCCGCCTCCCGAGAAAATCAAAGCAATGCTGGAAAAATATCAGACCGTCTACTTGAAGCCGACTGGAGGCAGCATGGGCAAGGGGATTTTCAAACTGACCTACCAGCCTTCGAAAGGGTATTTCTGCAGATTCCGCCGTGACGGAAAGAATGTACTGCTGAGATTTAACCGATTCTCCAGACTGATCCAATTGCTCAACCGCCAGGATTTGAGAAGGTATATCGTTCAGCAAGGCATCAAGCTAATTGAAATTGACAATTGTCCGATAGATTTCCGGTTTCATATGAACAAGAACGGAGTGAATCAGTGGGTGCCTGCCGGAATCGGGGCAAAAAAAGCCGGGAGGGGGAGCGTCACCACCCATATCAAAAACGGAGGACAACTTCTGACTCCCGAATCGGTGCTCTCCAGATTTTTTGGCCAACGTGCGGATGAAGTGCTCGAAAAAACCAAAGACGTCGCCATCCGGCTCTGTGAAGCGATTGAACGGAAATATCCGTATCACCTTGGCGAACTGGGATTTGACATCGGGATCGACCGCAATGAGAACATCTGGATGTTCGAAGCCAACGCCAAGCCCGGAAGATCGATTTACAAGCATCCAATGTTGAAGACACAAGGTGCGGACACGCTTAAACACGTTTTTGAATACAGTCTGTATTTGAGCAATTTCCATGTTAAGGGGGATGCGTAATGGATCCTGAAATCACGATTCACGATTCCGGCAAACCGGTTGTCGCCATCCTCGCCACGGACGATGAGGCGAAAGCCTTTCGCGGAGTCCGAAAAAACTTCATCGACTTGATCAAAGCCGGGAAAAAAATGGATCTTCTCGTTTACGTGACCACCGCAAAGAATCTCAAGCTTCAGGAAAAAAAGACAATCGGATATTTGTACGATGCCAAAAAAAAACATTGGAATCGGCGATGGGTTCCGTTTCCCCACGTCGTTTACAACCGCATTCCCACCCGCAAGGACGAAATGAGGCCCGAGGTCCAGCACTTTATTGAAGAATGTCTCCAGCATCCCGACGTTCATATTTTCAATCCTTCATTCTTCAACAAATGGAGACTGATCGAATGGCTGAGCCTCTCGCCCGCAACCAAGGGATATATCCCCTTCACGGAGAAATTCGGAGATCAAACCGATCTGGAGTCGCTTCTTACTCATTACCGCCGGCTGTATTTGAAGCCGGAAAGAGGAAAAGCCGGAAAAGGAATTATGCGGATATCACAGAAAAAGGGCAAAACCAAAAAATATGTGCTCAGCATACAGGAGAAAAAAAGCAGCTCCAACTTCTCTTTTGCAACCGTCGCCGATCTGAAAAGCAAAATCCGAGAATATATCGGAGAACAGCCGTATATTATTCAGCAGGGAATTGACCTTGTCCACAATCACAGACGGCCGTTCGATCTTCGGGTGCTCGTGCAAAAAAACCTGAAGGGCAGCTGGGTGATCACCGGAATCGGCGCTCGTGTCGCTGGAGAAGCAAGCATCACGACGCATGTGCCGCGCGGAGGCTCCATCGACGATCCTCAAAAACTTCTGGTTTCGACCTTCGGAAACGGTGCCGCGGCGAAGAAAATATTGCTGCGCGTCAAAACGGCGGTTTTGGCGATTGCCCAACAGATCGAAAGGGGAGCCGGACATCCGCTCGGAGAAATGTCCATGGACCTTGGCCTGGATGGGGTGGGAAATATTTGGTTTTTCGAAGCCAATTCCAAACCAATGAAATTCGACGAGCCCCACATACGCAAAAAATCGCTTGAACGCTTCATGCAATACTGCAGTTACCTCGCAAAGAGCAAAACCGCTGAAGAAAAATGAATGTATGATAATGCCCTTTACATTGCAAGGAAGGTGATTGGTATGCCCGATCCTGTTTTGGGAGTTTTGACGGTATATAAGAACGATCAAAAGTTCATCGAATGGGAAGAAAGGCAGTTTTTTCAAAAATTGACTGCGGCCGGGTGTCATCTCGGACTCGAAGTGGTTGTACTCACTCCCGAAGACGTGGATTACCGGAAAGCAGAAGTCCACGCTCAAACCTTTCAACCGAGCAAATCGAAATGGATCAGAAAATGGATTCCCCTTCCTCCGCTTATTTATGACCGCTTTCGCTACCATGCGGGAGGAAGAGTCCTGCAGCTCAGACAATTTCGCCAATCGTTTCCCGACTTGATTTACCTCAGTCGTCCGCTGGCCGACAAATGGACCGTTTATAAGAAGCTTTATCAGAATGCTGAAATTCGTCCGCATCTCCCGCTGACAACAACCTATACTTCCAAGGAAGATTTGTTCAGGACATTGAAATCAAGCCGAGTGGTTTATTTGAAGCCGATCAGAGGAACCGGGGGGCGGGGCATTTACAAAATTGAAAAGTTCGACCGAAACCGTTATATCCTGTCGGAAAGAGACCTGCAGCACAGAATCGTCAAACCCGTCAAGCTTACCGAAGGCCAGATCGTTTCCAGATTGGAAAAGATAAATATTTCCAGCAACTTTGTCATTCAGCAGGGAATCGACATCCACCTGAACGACAAACGCGTTCATGATTTCCGCCTGCTGATGCAAAAAAACGGGGAGGGAAAATGGGAAGTAACGGGATGCGCCGGAAGAATCGGACCGAAAGGGAGCATTACCTCCAACCTGCACGGCGGAGGCAAAGCGGTGGCTCTGCAGGAATTGCTGAACCGGCGGTTTAACGATAACGCCCAAGTCTCCTCGCTTCGTCATCAAATGGTCCGCTTCAGTCATCAGGTTGTTCGGGACCTGGAGCGTGAGTTTGGCAGGCTTTGTGAACTGGCGCTTGATCTGGCCATCGATCGGGAAGGGAAACTGTGGCTGTTTGAGGTCAATTCAAAGCCCTCACGCGAAGTCTTTTCCCGAATCGGCGACAGGGATACGTATTGGAAAGCGGTTAGACGTCCGCTTGAATATGCTTTGCATTTATATGAGCAAGAAAGTCGGCTCAACAACCGAATGGCCTGATCGGCTTGAGCAGCTTGTTCGGTTATTTTCACGGGAGCAGAGACTCCAATTCGGAAAAAGCGGAAATCCGGTACTGAGCGCCTGCCAGCTCACCCGTTCCGCTGAAACCGGAATACTGGCAACCGACAACGACAAGACCGTTGGCCGCCCCCGCCTCCACATCGGACTTGCGGTCTCCAATCATCCAAGCCGATGTGATGCCGAAGTCTCCCAGCAACCTGCCGACCAGATCCGCCTTGGTTGCGGATTGAAATTCTCCGGCACTGTACAATCCTTCGAACAAGCGGCTCATTCCCTGACTGCGAATGACAGCCTTGACGTATTCCTCAAGTCCGTTGCTGGCGACGAACAGGCGGATGCCCATATCCTTCAACCGTCGCAGTGTCGGCAGCACGCCGGGATACATCCTTCCTTTTCCCGAATTCAACAGCTCCAGCTGATAATGAAGCAGCCAATCATTGGCGTGCTGCCTGGTTAACGAATCCGCTGCCGGAAGCACCACCTCCCAGATCTGTTCCAGCAGCATCCCCAAGCTGCTGAGAATCAGCCTTTGCGGAGGCGTTTCACCCTCATAGAATCCCTCCTGGCGCAGCCGGTCAAAAGCTTTATGATACGCTTCCAGCAATACCGACTCCGTTTCAAACAAAGTTCCGTCCAAATCGAAGATCATCGCTTCAGGTAAAACGTCGGATTTCAATATCATCGTTGCAAAAATACCCTCCTCCTGATTCATTACCCCTTATCAAACCATGTTCTTGCTATCTGTGTCAATTTGCAGTATTACAGGCGATTATTTAGAAAGGATTTGCTGAAATCGGGAGTTGTTTTCCGGCATATTGTGGTATAATAACCTTGGGATTATTAGAGTCATGCTGCTGGCGCCGGACGTTCAGCAGCATGTTCTGTTTTGCAGGATATGAGATTTATTATCATTGAGAAAAAGCGAGGAGATCAAATGTCGCACAACCATCATGAGGAAGAACACTTTACGGCTCCTGAGTTCATCCGTGACGTCGTTATCGGAATGGCCGACGGTCTGACCGTTCCGTTTGCACTCGCGGCTGGACTTTCCGGCACCGTCCCAAATACCGAGCTTATTGTCATTGCAGGGATTGCGGAAATTGCCGCTGGATCAATCGCAATGGGGCTTGGCGGATATTTGGCAGCCAAAACCGACAAAGAGCATTATGATTCGGAGCTCCGAAGAGAATATTGGGAAGTCGACGAATTGCCGCACAAGGAGCGGGAAGAAGTTGCAGAGATTTTACGGGAATGGGGCTTGAAAGAAGAGGGCGTGCAAGCGGCCGTCGAGGATATCGCTTCCGATAGGGACCGCTGGGTCGACTTCATGATGAAATACGAGCTCGGCTTGGAGAAGCCTCAGCCGCAAAGAGCGCGCAACAGCTCTCTGACGATCGGGATTTCCTATATTGTAGGGGGATTAATTCCGCTGTCTCCATACATATTCACCGCAAATCCCGTAGCCGCCTTAATTTCTTCAGTGATTATCACCTTAATTGCCCTGTTTGTGTTCGGTTGGATTAAAGGTCACTTCACCGGAACCAGCCGGATCAAGAGCGCTTGGCAAACGGCGCTAGTGGGTGGTTTGGCGGCAGGCATCGCCTATCTCGTTGCCAAATGGATCGCTTGAATAAGCAACCGCCGTCCGCTAGAAAAAAATTTTTTACTCTCCTATATTTCGACATTAATTTTAACGAACAGCCTTTATAATAGCTTTCGTTGGACATAAATGACGAGAGGATTAAGGAAAATGAAGAATTTGTTGCATTTAATCGAAGATGCACGCAGCCAACTGTCTGATATCGCTTTTTTCAAAAGTGAATTGACCGATCATGAAGTGGTCGCCGTCAGCAGGCAGCTGGACGCACTGATTGTGGAATATTTGAAACACATGAACAAGAAGACCGCATAACCGCTTTCCGGCAGCGTGGGCAACACCGTTATTTACAGTCAGAAGGGACGTCTTAGGTCGACAGACTTTGGGCGCCCCTTTTAATGCTTGAACCGGCAAGCATTAAGAAAAACTTCTATCGAAGTCACTTAAAAGCTCGGAAACTTATAAATTCTTATGCGGTCAAAAAACTTTTTTCGTCTCCCTGTCCTCCTTTAAAAGCTCCACCGCTTCTTTAAAACGCATGGAGTGAACGATCTCCCTTTCGCGCAAAAACTTCAAGCTGTCCTGCAAATCCACATCATCCGTCAGGTCGATCAGCCATTGATAGGTTGCCCGCGCCTTCTCCTCCGCCGCGATATCCTCATAGAGGTCGGCAATCGGATCACCTTTTATACTTTAAGGAATAATTATTTCCTGCTTGTTTCTTAAGTAATTCAAGCACGATTTCACGTATCAATTGCGCTTTTCGCATCT